>CAZVSQ010000047.1:0-10759 GCA_964629925.1 uncultured Ruminococcus sp. | reverse complement strand
TTTTGCCCTGTTTTACACCGTAATTTAGAGTTTACACAGAATTTGGGATTGACCCGCTCCACAGATTATACTACCATCACCAAAAACGCCGACGGCAGCGAGTATATTCTCTCTCTTAATAATGCGGCAAAGGATAAATATATCTTTGATAACCCAATTAGAGATATTAAGAGTTTTTAATCCCACACCGTCCTGATGTGAAAACATTCCACCGGTATCGGTGATACTGTTTACATCCCACTGCGTCAAGTCTAGATTTTTAAGATAGCAATAATTAAATGTGCAGTTAAAAGACGTACAAATCGACGTGTCTATTTTATCTTCAAGTCCCTGTACATTTTCGTCAGGCAGGTTTTTCATATACATAAACCAGCCTGTCATCTTCCGAGGCTTGATTTTATCTTTTATTATCAGTCTATAGGTAGTGTAATTGTAGTCGTACCACGGCTGTTTATATGCTTCTTTTCCTCCGATTCCGAGCGCGGCGTTTGTTTTCTCACCGTTATCAAAATCAGTTACGTGCATTACATATTCCCGATCGGGATAAGGCGGAGTGTCTCCCTTCTGAAAAATCAGTTCGGTTCTTTCGTAGGTCTTACCGCTGTTTTTGAACGTCATAACATTGCCGTTGTCATCGAGCGCTTTGTAGACAAAGCAATGGATATTGCTGCCCGTCGCGGGCTCTTCTTCCGCAAATACGCTTATATCAACCGGCACAAAAAGCCCTGCCATTAACGAAAGCACCAGCAACAGCGAAACAAAACCTTTCATATGTTTTTTTATCGATCTTTTTTAATCATACAATCACCCTTAAGCTGTAAAGCAATTTTATATAATTATACATAATGATTATACTGCTTTTCGCGCTTTTCGACAATTGGCACATGTGTAAAAAACAAACATTCCCCTTTGTTTATGCACTACTTACGAAAAATACTAAGTATCCAATAAAACACTTTAACATCTGTTGCAACGGTGTTTTAATGGAAATTAGAATAAAAAACGATTCGGTAATCAATACGGTCGTATCAATTACCGAATCGGACTTGGTTCGGGAAAGGGATTTGCGGGGCGACATTCGGGTTATATAGCGTCGGTTGTATCAACCTCTTAATTCAATTCTCCTATTGCATTCACAACAGGAGCTATTATCTGCTTTTTGCGGCTGACGACGCCTTTCAGAATAGCGCTGCTCTCACCGCATTCCGCGGAAAAGGCGCGTGATACGATCTCCTTGGCGTTCTTTCCGGCAAAGAGAAGTTCGGTGCTTTCGTCGATTATGTTGGTAAGCATCATCAGGAGCATATCGGTTTTTTCATCGTTCAGATGTTCTCTCATATAGGAAGGCATAATCTCGGCGAGGCGTAAAAGCTCATCATTGCTGACGGATGTGACCTGAGATACCTTAAAGGTGAAATTGCCCGCATTGAAGGGCTTGCAATCGATGTGAAAGATCTCGTCCGGTGTTTTTTTCGACAGGCACGAGCCCGCGTTGAACATTTCCGTGGCGTGCTTTTCTGTGTCGATACCCGCGATCTTAGCCAGCTCACGCGCCGTCAGCTCGTCGAGCTTGGTGCAGGTGGGTGAGCGGAACATCAGGGTGTCGGACAGGATAGCCGAGCAGAGCAGCCCCGCGATCTGCGGCGGAATGTCAATGCCTTCCTCGCGGTACATCTGCGTGACAATGGTCGCGGTACAGCCGACGGGCTGGTTGCGGAAATAAATGGGGTTCATCGTTTCGACCGAATCTATGCGGTGATGGTCGATGATTTCCGTCACCTCGGCAGAACGGATGCCGTCCACCGCCTGACCTTTTTCGTTGTGGTCTACAAGGATGACCTTTTGCCGTCCGACTGTCAGCAGGTTGCGCTGTGATACCATTCCCACATAATTACCGGCGCTGTCGACTACCGGGAAGTAACGGATCTTCACCTTTGAGACCGCCGCTTTTACGTCGGATACCAAATCATCCTCGGTGAAGAAGATGATGTCCTCTGTTTTCATAATGTGACGCACCGGAACGGCCTGATTGATGAGCTTTGCGACTGTATAGGAATCGAGCGGCGTGAGGATCACGGTGCAGCCGTATTCCTTTGCAAGATTAAGAACGTCCTGTGAAACCTTTGCGTCAAGACATACGACGATACAGCTCACATGCAGCATAATGGCGTATATCTGCGCCTCCCTGCGGTTGCCGAGAATCACAAGGTCGTGAGCCTTGATATATATGCCCATCATATCGGGATTTGCCGAAGCTACGGTTACCTTGCCCTGAGAAAAGCGCGCGTTAGCGTCGCCGACAAGTATCTGTCCCTGAACGGTCATAGCGATATTTCGGTAAGGAGCTGCGGATTTTGACAGTGCGCAGGCGTCCTGATCCTCCATATAGAACCGCGCTTCATCGCCCGTTGTCAGGATTCCCTTTACCTTGTTGGTCGGCGTAAGGATAGGAACCGCGCGAACGCTTTGGTTCTGCATGTGCTCCCACGCCTGCTTTAGCGAAAATTCCTCGTTTATGCCCTTTATCCTTCGAAAATAAACGTCGCCGAGTTTCGGCTCAAGCGACGTAATGAGTTTTGGCGGCTGAACCGAAAACCTGTCAAGCACAAACTGCGTTTCGCTGTTGATCTCTCCGGCGCGGCAGGCAAGGAAATTCTCGCCCGTTGCGCGGCGTTTTAATTCGGCATAGCCGATGGCTGAGCAAATAGAATCCGTATCCGGGTTTTTGTGTCCGATCACTATGGTAGCCTGCATTTTTGTCCTCCTGTTTTCGTTTTTCTCCCGTGGACGTTGTTGAAAAATCGACCGGGCAACTGGTCTTGGCTGCCCGGTCTTAGGAAATTAAAGGAGATGTGCGCGAATTACTTGCTTAAATCCAAACTGCGGATGACCTTTCTCAATCCGAGAACGCTGCGGGGTTGACGCTGAGCTCGTCAAGCCCCATGCGCATAAAGGTTTCGGTCAGCGTTCCGTCAATATCCAACAATAAAATCTTGCCGTTCATCATTTACACTCCTTTTGTGCGATCGATTCCCTTTTGATCATTTCATATCCGAGCATTGTGTGTGTAACGGGCGGTTTTTCTTCGGGGGTTTCCCTAAGGCTTTTTATCATGCTGAGAATCAGCCTTGCCGCCATTTCGCCGCTTTGGCGATGGAACAGCCGCACGGTTGTCAGGGAGGGCGTCAGGTAACTGCCCGACGCACCGCCGCCTATTCCGCCGACGCTTACCTCACCCGGGATATCGACGCCGCGTTCCCTGAGCGCTTTTACAGCACCCACAGCGAGCGAATCCGTTGCGCAGATAACGCCGTCCGGCATGTGTCCGCCGTCGAGTATCTCGCACATTCCTCTATAACCCTCTTCAACGGTGAAACGCACCTGAACCTTCAACAGCTCGTCCGGTGAGAGCCCGTTCTCCGTCAGCGCGTCCTCAACACCCAAACGGCGGTTGATACCGACGCACAGATCGGTTTCCACCGCGCCGATATACGCCAGACTGCGCCTGCCGCTTTCGATCATGCACCGCGTCAATTCCTTTGCCGCGCCTCTGTCGTCGTGATAAATGCAGCTTACGGACGGATGGTACTGTCCGCAAACGACGATCGGCAGTTTTGTTTCCCGGAAAAACTTGATATGATTCGGCGTAAAAACCGTTCCCATCAGTATGACGCCCGAAAGCTTTGCCTCCTGCATCATTCTGAGATATTCTATCTCGCGCTTCTCGTCGTTCTGTGCGTTTCCGAACACCACCAGATAGCCCGCATGATTCAGCACTGAGGAAACGCCCTCAACCAGACTGCTGACCGAGTCTGAATTTATCCGCGGTACGATGATGCCTACGCTGTCCGATTGCTGCCTGCGCAGCGAACGCGCGGCAAGGTTCGGAACATAACCCGTTTCTTCTATAACCCTTTTTATTACCTGTTTTTTTTCTTCGCTTATGCTTCCGCCGTTGAGGTAACGGCTGACTGCGGCAGATGAAACTCCGGCAAGCTTTGCGATTTCACTGATTTTCATACTGTCACCTTTTTATAGAAATGGTTTCCCGATCATTTGATCAACGCCCAAATAAATCCGTAGGGCTTGAGAACAGCTTGGATGCTTTTGCTTTCCTCGCCCGTGTACAGATTGGTATAGGCGGTTTCTGTGTCAAAAAATACGGTCTGTTCGCGCTCGCAAAAGTTGAACAGCGCCAAGAGCCTGTCGCCTTTATACTCTCTGCATATGCCGAGCACACTCTGTGAGCCCGTATCAACAGGATAGAAATCGGCGCGCGAGCCGAACACGGCGTTTTCGGCGCGGAGCATTTCGAGCTTTCTGAGCGCGCTGAAGATCCTGCCCTGATAGCTGTCAGCTTTCTTTCTTTCCTGGGCGAGCTTCCAGTCGAATTTTCCGCGGTGGATGTAGCGGCTGTCAAATTTCTTGTTGATGTCGGCGTGGTACATGTAGTCGTTGAGCTGACCTACCTCGTCGCCGCTGTAAATGACGGGGATGCCGCTTTGCGTGAACATAAACGCGTGCAGCATGATATCCGCGTCGATAGCCAGATCAAGCGCTTTTTCGTCCTTGTCCCACAGCGCCGCCTCAATTCCGCAAAGGCTCGCAGTTGTGCCGCAAAGCCTTGCGTCCTGCAAAACAGGATCGTCGTTGTAAAGCTCGCCGCGCGATACGCTGCCATTGAATTTGCCGATAAAATAATCGTTGAGGTACTTCTTGTGCGGAGCCTGCTCCATGCCTCTTTCCCTCAGCCAGTCATAGTCAAGCCCCCAGCCGATGTCGTCGTGGCAGCGCAGATAATTGAGAAATACGCAGTTCTTCGGCATCTGCGCAAGCTGGTTCATCTGGCGGTCAAGCAGGCGAACGTCGCGTGTCGCCACTGAGTTCCATGTGCTCGCCATTGTTGTGACGTTGTAAAGCATGTTGCATTCGGGCTTCTCTACGGTGCCGAAGTAAGGCGCGATCTTTGACGGCTCCATCACCACCTCGCCGAGCAGCAGCACGGAAGGACAGACGATCTCGCAGATGATGCGCATTATCCTGACGATGTTATGCACCTGAGGAAGGTTCCTGCACTGGGTGCCGAGCTCCTTCCAGATATACGGCACCGCGTCAAGACGGATAACGTCGATTCCGGCGTTTGCCAAGTAGAGCATATTCGCCGTCATGTCGTTGAACACCATCGGGTTTGAGTAATTCAGATCCCACTGGTATGGATAGAACGTCGTCATAACTATATCGCCGCTCGCGAGCTTGGTGAAATTACCGGGAGCGGTCGTCGGGAACACCTGCGGAACGGTCTTTTCGTATTCGTTCGGAATGTCCGGGTTGTCATAGAAAAAGTAACGGCTGCGCGCCGACATATCGCCCATGCGCGCCTTTTTTGCCCATTCGTGTTCGTCGCTGGTGTGGTTCATCACAAAGTCAAGGCAGCAGCTGATGCCTCTCTTGTGGCAAAGCTCTGTCAGCTCGCGCAGGTCGTCCATCGTTCCAAGCTCGGACTGCACCTTGCGGAAGTCCGACACCGCATAACCGCCGTCGCTGTGCTCCTTAGGACTTTCGAGCAGCGGCATAAGGTGAACATAATTCACACCGCTCTCGGTGAAGTAATCGAGCTTTTCAATTACGCCCTTTAAGTTCCCGGCAAAGTTGTCGACATACAGCATCATGCCGACGATGTCGTTGCCCCTGTACCAGTCGGGTGATTTTTCGCGCTGACGGTCAAGCTTCTTAAGGCTTGTTGCGCGTTCGGAATAAAACTTTCTGATGAGAGAAAAGAGATACTGAAAACTTTGGTCGTCGCCGTAAAGCTCATAATACAGCCATTTTAATTCATCGATCCGCTTTTGTAGGCGGTTTTCAAATTCCTTTGCAGCCATATCAGTTCACCTCGCCGAGTTTTGCGGCAAGCTCGCTCTTATCGGGCATCGCCGGGATGGCGCCGTGACGCGAGGTGGTAATAGAAGCGGCTAAGTTCGCGGTGCGGACGCTGTCGAAAAGCTGCCGTGTGCTGAGCTCCTGCGGACGGTAAATGCCGAGCGCCGCCATTTGGCTGAGGAACGCGCCGAAAAACGTGTCGCCGGCGCCGTTGGTATCGGCTACCTTTACGTTAAAGCCCTCCGCCTTGCCTGTTTCTTCTCCGCGGCGGTAATATGCGCCGTCAGGGCCGAGTGTCAGGAGAATCAGCGGGATTCCGTAGGTTTCATAAAGCTGTTTAGTACCTTCCCCGGGGTCTGTCGTACCTGTCAGCAGCGGCAATTCCTCGTCGGATATTTTAAGAATATCCACCATGTCGAGGACAGACTTCATCTGCTCCACAGCCTCAGCCTCGCTGTTCCAAAGCTTATCGCGGTAGTTGGGATCATAGGTAACGGTCGCGCCCGCCTTTTTTGCTTCACGAGCCGCGTAAACCGTTGCCGAGCGCGACGGCTCATCGGTCAGGCTTACGGAGCCAAAGTGAAGAAAATGCGTATTTTGCAGAAGCTCCGGATCGATCTCAACGCTGTCGAGTAAGGTGTCTGCGCAGTTTCTGCGATAGAAGGAGAAGCTTCTCTCGCCCGACGCGGCGACCGAAACAACAGCCAGCGTTGTGCGGGCCGTTTCATCAGTCAGCATCCCGCAGGCGTCAACGCCGTTGTCCTCCAGTGTCTTTTTGAGAAAATCGCCGTAAAAGTCATTGCCGACCTTGCCGATAAATGCGGTCTTTGCGCCGAGTCTGGCCGCGGAAACGGCAACAGGCGCCTGCGCTCCGCCGGGATTGGCTTTGTAAACGGGAATACCGTTTTCGGTTCCGCTGTTGGTCAGGTCTATCAATATTTCGCCGATCGTTACGATATCTTTCATGGGAACACCTCTCAGTTTTTGTATGTATTTATTGTAATCGATTTCATTATTTATAATATAGCATAGCCGAACCCATTTTTCAATCCGTTTTCATTTGTGGGAGCATAGAAATTCAGCGGTGTTTTTTGTGAAAAATAGACTAATATACGCGGTTTTCAGAAATCCTCTTTTCAAGCCAATTCTTTTCTGCTATACTTTATATAACGGTTTTTTTGAAAACGATAACAAAGGAGGTTCGACATGAAAATATGGACAAAAGAGGAACGCTACCGCGTTCTGAAAAGCACAGAAGAGCTGAAAGAGCTGCATGAGCGCACCGTAAAATCAGATTACCGGCAGCTATACCACATCCAGAGCGTGACGGGCTTGCTCAACGACCCCAACGGATTTGTGTTCCACAAAGGTCTGTGGCACCTGTTTTATCAGTGGTGCCCGTGGGGCGCGGTCCACGGACTGAAATACTGGTACCACACCGTTTCAAAGGACTTGGTGACATGGAAAAACGCCGGAGTATGTATTTGCCCCGATACGGAGTTTGACAATAAAGGGGCCTATTCCGGTTCCGCGCTGCCCACCGAGGACGGCGTTTGGCTCTACTATACGGGCAATCACCGCGACGACGACTGGACGCGCAGACCGTACACCTGCCTTGTCGATTTGCAGGACGGCGGCAAAGCTGTAAAGCTGCCCCCGCTTTTCGGCATGAACGAGGACTACACAGAGCACCAGCGCGACCCGAAAATTATATATAATAAGGAAAAAGACAAGTATTACATCGTTCTCGGCGCGCAGACAAAGGACAAGAGCGGCTGTGTGATCATCTATCAATCCGACTCTCCGACCGAAGGATGGAGCTTTGCCGGCGAATTAAAGGTACCCGGCTTTGAAAGCTTCGGCGATATGTGGGAGTGCCCGTCCATCGAAACAATAAGCGGCTACGACGTTTTGATTTTCTGCCCGCAGCATCTCACGCTTCCGGGGCGCGGAGAAGCGGTTCATCACAGCGGCTATCTGCTCGGCCACATGGATTGGGACAGCCTGATCTTCACGCCCGACAACACCAGCTTTCATGTGCTTGACTTCGGATTTGATTCGTATGCCGCCGAATGCGCGGCAAATCCCGACGACAAAAACAAGGCGACGCTCGTCGCGTGGATGGGGTTGCCCGACGCGTCATATCCCACCGATGAGGAGGATTGGTCGGGCTGTCTGACACTGCCGCGCGAGCTCAGGGTAAGGGACAGGCGCCTTATCCAGCAGCCGCTCGACGAGCTGAGGGCGCTTCGCGGAAAACAGGTCGATATTGAATCCACCGATATACTGCCCCGCGTGTGCGAAATGGAGCTGATAGGCAGAGGCGGCGATTTGGAGCTTCGCCTGTTCTCAAAAGCAGACGGCACCGGAGGTTTGAACGTTACATATGACGAGGCGGCAAAAGAGATAACCGTTGACCGCTCCGGCATGGCGCACAGATTCAACACCGCGTGGGGCGAGCAGCGCACAAGACCGCTGCCCAAGGGACTGTTCCATCTGCGAATTTTTATCGACCGCAGCTCGGTAGAGATTTTCGTAAACGACGGCGACGCCGTGTTCTCCTCGCGAATCTTTCCGACAAATGCTGAGGAACGGTGGCAGCTGAACGGAGACGCGTCCGTACACATCTGGGAGCTTCGCCGCGCCGTTGAAGATGACTTTGTTGTATTTTAGGATAAATAAAAAACGTCGGACGAGTATCATTAACAGGCGGAACTGTGGCGCCCGACGAAAATACATATTTATTTTCTTTATCTGTGTGATAGTATAATAATGAAATAATCGGCGGCCGAATTTGCTGGCAAAGAGGGGTAATAACATGAAAAAAGTGATTTCGCTCGCTCTGGCGCTCGTCATGGCACTGCTGCTTCTGGCGGGCTGCGGGCATGAGCACACTTGGACAGAAGCGACCTGCATCAAACCAAAGACCTGCAAGACCTGCGGCGAAACGGAGGGTGAGCCGCTCGGCCACACGCCGCTGGAAGCGGACTACTGGACGCCCAGCCTCTGCGCGGTTTGCGGCAAGGAACTCGGCCCCGTTCAGACTCCGGGTTTTGAGCAGCACGGCTTGGTTTGCGCCATGGTGCCCGGAAAGACCTACGATTATGTGGTCAACTGCTTCGAAAATGAGGAAAAGACCACTTTGGCCAAGGCGACGATCCTGAACTATAAGGCAGCCCCGGCAATCGAGAACTATGAGGCTGTGCCCGGAACCGTCTGGAACTTCGAGGCGCGCGAGGGCTATGAGTGGCGCTTCGTTACGGCCCGGATCGTATATGACGACGAGAACGCCCGGAAATACGGATGGACTGTGGGCTTTTGCCGCGAGGATTACTACGATATTGAGCACCACGACGACACCATGGTCTTCGACGAAAAGGAGCACGATTACGGCAAAGATAGAACCTTCGACATACTCTACAAGGGCAAACATTATGATTGCCGGACGATCATTGTCTACCACTCAAGCGACTGGGTCAATCGTGTCTTGACCTATACTTTCGCCATCGCCCATCAGGTGCCCGTCGGCTATGACGGCTGTGTAGTTGGCCTCTGTAAAAGCAGCAAGACGTGGGACGACGGCCTGCACATCTACGACATTGCGGATGCAGATTCTCTGTTTTTCCGCATGAATTGACAACGCACGATCGACCTCAAACCGTCACGCACCAGAGATTACCTAGGCGAATTAGTAAAGGAAGGCTTAATTATTCCCGAGGGCTCTAACGGAAACAGGGTTTACAGATTGAAAAAGTAGCTGTTACGGTTTGAGGTTTTTTTTATTGGAAAAATACGTTTTATTTGTCAAAAAACAACTCGTTCTCTCAAAAAATAGACAATTGTTCAAACACGGAGTGTTCTTCCTCGGTTACTCGATTGCCGATTCCTGACTTGCAAAAAGAAATTGATACACTCAAAAACGAGTGTACCAATGTGCAGAAGTTCCTTGACGTTGTCAAGAAATATGTATGTGTTCATGAACTGACGCCGGAGGTGCTGAGAACCTTCATCAGCAAGATTGTTGTTCACGAGCGTGAGAAAAAGCACAGCCAAACCTTTCCGCAGCAAAATGACATCTATTTCCGATACATCGGAACATTCGCTTTACCGAGCGAAATCAACCAACCAGAAGAAAAAACTCATGACGAAAGGCGGACAGCCTGAACTGTCCGCCTACACATATGGCACCGCCTTAAACTGCAAACATCCTTTTCGGAATCAGCCTGAAGCGCAGCCTTTGTTATACTATATATACTTTTACTTGCTTTTCCAGCCGTCGATAACCATCTGCAAATACGGCAGCAGCTCAAAGCCCATTCGCTCGTACAGCCTTTTTGCGCCCTCGTTGTCGCTCTCGACCTCGATCCTCAGGCGTGCTATTCCCTCTTTGCTTTTGAGGTAGTCAAAAAATTCCGTCGCCATTCCCATGCCGCGGCATTCCTCGTCGATGTATATCTCCTCTATAGTCACCGACACGCCGCCTGCCTCCTGAGAAAAGGTCTTTGACAGCAGCGCAAAGCCGCAGGGCTTGCCATCATGCTCAAAGATATAGCACTTTAGGTAATCGGACGAGCGCATAAGCTCGTTGAAGGTCGCCTCGTAGTTCTCGCTCGGCACAGGCGATTCGACCGCGTCGGAATGATAAAAAACATCGGCGTAATGAAGGTAAAGCTCTCTGTCCTCCGGAGTTATCTCACGAAACATTGTATCACCGTCCTCGCTATTAATTATGCAGCAGCGGCACAAGATATTCCTTTGCCTCGCTCAAATCATTGCACAAATATGAGATCATCGGTATTATCTCCTCAGTCGGCTGCAAAAGGTCGGGAACCATTACGGTTATCATGCCCGCCGACTTTGCCGACTTTATGCCGTTTATGCT
>CAZVSQ010000046.1:5654-10781 GCA_964629925.1 uncultured Ruminococcus sp. | reverse complement strand
TTTTCGGCACGACCCTTGACATTCAGTTCTCGGGCGGCGCTACACTAACATACAGCTATCAGGGCGACATCGACCACGACAAGCTGCATGACTTCATTCAGGAAAAAACCTCTGACAGAATCACAACTTCGTTCTCAAGCGATTTGGCAGGCGGCACAGGCAACAACGTAACCGTTCAGTTCGCCGGCAACGAAGCTATCGATAAGGAGATCGGTTCAACTCTTACAGCTGATTTGCAGAAGCAATATCCCGACGCAAAGTTTGCTCTGCTTGAAGAGAACTCGGTCGACCCGTCAATGGGTATGAGCTTCCTGCTCAAGTGCCTTGTTGCGGTTGGAATCGCGAGCGTTTTGATGGTTCTCTATGTAACCCTCAGATTCAGAAAGATCGGCGGTCTTTCCGCGGGCGTTATGGCGCTTGTTGCGCTGTTCCACGACGTAGCTATGATTTACTTCCTGTACGTCATCTTCCGCTGGCCGATCGACTCCAACTTTATCGCGGTTGTTCTTATGATCCTCGGTTACTCGCTGAACGATACGATCGTTATTTACGACCGTGTCCGTGAGCAGAGAAAGCTTATGGGCAGAAAGACCGGTATCGACACCGTGTTCAACGTAAGCTGCACCAAGACGATCAAGAGAACTATCATGACCTCTGTTACGACCCTTGCGGCTATTCTTACCGTATTTGTTGTAGCAAGCGTATTCAACATCAGCTCGGTTAAGGGCTTTGCTCTGCCGATGATGATCGGTGTTATTTCTGGTTGTTATTCTTCGCTCTGCATTGCAGGTCCCCTCTGGGTTATCTGGCAGACACACAAGGCAAAGAAAAAAGCAGCCGCCAAGAAATAATCATTACAGAATATTCTCAATAAACGGGTACTCGCTTCCTTTTATGGAGGCGAGTCCTTTTTTTGCGCCCGCGCTCTCAAAAAAATACATAGCTGCGTTGTTGTTTTCAATATGCGACCTCATTCCCGAGATCCCATAGCCAACGCTGTCAACAGTGTCGTGGCTCAATAGTGTATATATCTTTTCCGCGTCGCCGTCCCAGTCCGATTCAAGCGAGCGGCATTCTTTAAGCGCGCTTTCGGTATCGTTGTTACTGAGCATGGCGTCTATTTTATTTATTCTGTCAGTGTAGTCGTCTGATTTTTTGCCGACGTAAATCACTTCAAAAACCGAAGCAGCCAGCACTATCGCCGTCAGCGCCAAAGAGATCATTATCCGCTTCATCTTACTTCTCCTTTTTTATGATGTTGAGCTTGCCGCTGCCGTCAAGCGTCATTAAAAACACTTCATCTTGTTTTAGGTTGCTGTTTTTCAGAATGCGCCTTACCTTTTCCTCGCTTTGATTGCAAAGCTTTAAGGCAGGTTTGAGCAGCACTCCGTCGTTTATTACCGCTGATTCAAGCTTTGTATCGTCGATTTTTACTCCGCTTTCCTCGGCGTTAGGCACTCGCTTTGAGGGCTTTTCCAAAACGCTGAGCGAACCGTTTGTCTCCATAATGCAGTACTGCACGTCGTCGATGGAGAAAATGCTTTGCTGTCTGAGCTGCGCCAGAAGGTCGTCGTTCGTCAGCCTCAGGCGCTTTAGCTGTTTTTGCAGCAGCTTTCCGTCATCTATGATCACCACGGGGCTTCCGCAGACAAGCCGCCTGAACAGCCTGCTTTTCATCATAACAACGCTGACTGTAAGTTCCAGCGACACAAGTATCAGTACGGGCACAACGCCGCTGATCAGCGGTTGAGCCGTGTTCTGCATGGGAAGCGAGGCTATGTCGGAGATAACCATTGTAACCACAAGCTCGCTCGGCTGCATGTCGCTTATCTGCCGCTTTCCCATAAGGCGGATAGCAAACATTATAAAGGCGTATAAAATTACGGTTCTTATCACCGAAATCAGCATGTAAATCACCATTGCTGTTTTGCCCCGTTTTCATCCGATTATTCCTGAATAATGCGGGTGTGATTTCAAATAATAGGGAAAAGACCGTTTGTGTGGTGATAGATATTTATATTTCTGTATCAGAATTAAAAAACAGTTTGGAAACATTGTTTTGCAACTCCGCCGATTTGTCGGTAAGGGAAGTAACTCTCAATTCCTGCCGCCAAATAAAGGCTTTGATAATTACCATGGAGGGCATGGTAGATAAAGAGGGGCTTGCGCAGTCGGCAGTCAATCCGCTGATGTCTTTTGACTTCAAGCGCAAAACCCCTCAGGAAGTTTTTGACTTGGTGCTGTATTCGGTGCTCGCCTCATGTGACGTCGCCGAGTTTAGCGGCACGGAAAAGCTGATAAGCTATATAACCTCGGGCTTTACCGTAATAGCAATCGACGGGGCAGAGGGGCTTATCGCCGTCGGCGCCCAGGGCTTTGCTTTTCGCGGGGTAACGGAACCCGAGAGCGAGGTCGTGCAGAGAGGCGCGCGAGAGGGCTTTACCGAGCCGCTCAGGGTAAATATGTCGCTGATACGCAGGCGCATTAAAGATCCCGATTTGGTATTTGAGCAGGTAACGGTGGGCGAGAAGTCAAAAACGCAGCTCATGCTGTGCTATCTTAAAAGCGCCGTGTCGCCGAAGCTTTTGAATAAGCTGAGAAAACGGCTTGATTCGTGCGATCTGGAAACGGTGCTTGCCTCAGGTTATTTAACGGAATATCTTGAGGACCCTCACACCAGCCGCCTGTTTTCGGGCGTGGGAATTTCGGAGCGCCCCGATACCGTCTGCGGCAAGCTGACCGAGGGAAGGATAGCGATCATAGTCGACGGCACGCCCGCGGTTATTATTGTGCCGCGGCTTTTCGTCGAAGAGTTCCAGGGCGTTGACGACTACTCAAACCGCACCTATTACGCCGCGTTTGTCAGAGCGCTTAAGTATTTTTCGTTCTTTGTTTCGGTTTTTCTTCCCGCGCTCTACACGGCGCTGGCGCAGTTCCACCCCGAGTATTTCCCGACGTGGCTGCTGATCAATACCTCCGAATCGCTGTCGCGCACTCCGCTGCCCGTAACTCTTGAGGTGCTGCTTATCACATTTGTATATGAAATAATGAAGGAAGCCGGGCTGCGCATACCGAAATCGCTCGGTCACGCGGTAAGCATAGTCGGCGCGCTTGTAATAGGTGAAAGCGCCGTAAGCGCCGGCATAATCAGCTCGTCCACTCTTATGGTCGTTGCCACCGCCGCTATTTGCAGTTATGTTACCTCGCCGCTGTATCCGCCGATCACCATGCTGAGGTTCGCGCTTGTGATAGTCGCCGGATTTTTGGGGCTCTGGGGCATTGTGCTGGCAACCGCGCTTATTCTTATAAGCATGTGTTCAAAGACCTCGCTCGGCGTTCCGTATCTTTCGGCGCTGTCGCCGTTTTCATTGCGCTCAATGCGTGATGTGTTTGTCAGAGTGGGCTGGAGGTCGCTTTCAAAACGCACGATAAAGGTGCAGAACTTTGCCGAAACGGAGGAGATATAGTGCGTACAGAGGTAAAGTATTCTTCAAAGCGGCTGCTGATGTCGCTGGCGTTATGCGCGTGCGCGGTAATTCTTTTGCAGAATTATAATGTGTCGACCGATTTATCTTTTGCCGTTGATCTTTTTTGTGTGCTGACAGGGCTTGCAATCTGCTTTTTGTGTTTTACGCCTGCCGTGGTTATAAAAAAGCGTTTCGGCTCGGATGTAATATCGCTCGTCAGCCGACGCTCAAAGGCGGAGCGAATTGCCTTTACCGTTTTTTATGCCATATATACGGTGTACGCAGCATTGTATTTTTTGATTCCGTACACGGATATGTTCTGTAAAAAGTATTATCCCGACGCAAGCCCCTGCATGGTAGGACTTCTGCTGCTTGTGTGCTGTGTTTACGGCGCTTTTAAGGGAGCGAACGCGATCACGCGGTTCGGACTTTTTCTTTTTGTGCTCGCAATGCTTACCAATATTCTGATGTTTTCGGGCAGCGTTTCTTCGCTTGATTTTGACAGCAGCATATGGCGGATAAGCGGAAACGCTCAGGCATTTCTGCAAAACGCGGTTTTCTTTTCAACGCCGTGCTTTGCGGGAGTGATTTTTGCCTGCCTTGCCGGTGACACGGTGAATTTCAAGCTGCGCCATCCTGTGATCGCAATCGGTCTGACAGGGGTAAAGTTTGCGCTTGTGCTGTTTTTTATAGCCTTCGCGGTAGGGGAGTACGCTCAAAGGCAGGAGTATCAGACCTTTGTACTGTCAAGAGTCGCCCATTTCGGTTCGTTCGCGGGAGTGGAGAGCTTTTATATGGCGCTTAGTACCATGTCGGTGTTTATGATTATTTCGCTGATGCTTTGCTGTGTGGGCAAGGCGGCAAAAAAGAGCGAGAGCTTGCCGTTTATTTCGTGCTTTGCAGCCGCTGTTTTTCTTTTAAGGCTGCTGGCGTACAATAATAATTCCGTAAAAGAAATATTTACTGATCCGCTGGTGTTTACCGTATTCAGCGTTATAGCCGCCGCGGTTTTGCCGTGCGTGTTTCTGATTCGTGAAAGGAGCCGACATGCTTAAAAGATTTATAGTTGTTATAGCGCTGCTCGCTTTGACGATGACGGGCTGTAAAAGCTCGCATAAAATCGAAACCGCCTCGATAATCGAAAACGTCAGCGTTCACAGGCAGGACGGTAAACTCACCTACACCTTTTATATCCTGACCGACAGCGATACTTCCGAGGCGGTCGCGATTCACGCAGACTCGTTTAAGGAGGCGACAGAGCTTGCCGAGGAAAAGTATATCCCGGATATGTCGCTCAGCAAGCTTGAACTGCTTTTGATCGAAAAGGAAGCGTGCAATGACGTGATGCAAAGCGACATTGAATATATTTCCACTCAGGCGTCATTTTCGCCGATAGCGTATGTGGCGCTGTGCGACGAGGCGACAATTAAGCGGCTTAGCCAAAAGACCTCGGTTCAGGAGAGCGTGGAAAGCCTTATAATTCTCTGCAAGAAAAATAACCCCGAGGTTAAAACGGAATATCTGAGCGTTTTTAACAGTTACGCCAAAAACAATGGCGGTTTCAAGGTACCGGATATCAGCGCTTAAACCGAGCTGAAGGCGTCCGCTGTTGCGATCCCGCAAGAAAATGTAATTAAGGGATAGAAAAAACACAAAACTA
>CAZVSQ010000046.1:3500-5644 GCA_964629925.1 uncultured Ruminococcus sp. | reverse complement strand
AGCCTTTTGTAGTATAATATAAACTAACTATAATATACCCATTTTTATAAAAGGCGGTGGAATTATGTCTGGGTTTTCGGTACCTCTGTCCGAAATAGTCAACAGACTGGGACTTGATAAGGTTTATATTTCAGAAAACTATGAAGATACAAAAATATCTACGGTTGAAATCAACCGACCGGGCTTGGAGCTTACGGGTTATTTTGAATTCTTCGACAACAAGCGTATTCAGATCCTCGGCAACACCGAGTTTTCGTACCTCGGCAGGTTCGGCTCAGAGGCTCAGCGTATGGTTATCGATTCGATATTCAGCTTCGGGCCGCCCGCGGTGATTATTTGCCGGCAGATCGAGCCGTCAAATGTTATTCTGGAGAGCGCAAAGCTGCACAAGGTTTCTATCTTCAGGACAGATGAAAACACATCCGATCTTACGGCTCGCCTTGTATCTTACCTGAACCGCGAGCTTGCTCCGCGAATCACGCGCCACGGCGTTTTGGTTGAGGTTTACGGCGAAGGCTGTCTGCTTATCGGCGACAGCGGCGTAGGTAAAAGCGAGACCGCTATCGAGCTTATCAAGCGAGGACACCGCCTTGTCGCGGACGACGCGGTTGAAATACTAAAGACCTCGATCAACACCATCGTCGGCCAGTCTCCTCAAAATATCCGGCATTTTATCGAGCTTCGCGGCATAGGAATTATCAATGCCCGTCAGCTCTTCGGTATGGGCTCAATCAAAACGAGTGAAAAAATCGACATGGTAGTAAACCTTGAGCTGTGGGACAACACAAAGGTCTATGACAGAATGGGACTTGACAACGAGTATATGGAGATCCTCGGCGTTGAGGTCCCCACAATGACTATCCCCGTTAAGCCCGGCCGTAACCTCGCCGTAATCATCGAGGTCGCCGCCATGAATAACCGCCAGAAGAAGATGGGCTACAACGCCGCCAAGGATCTGCTTATGAGCCTTGGAATGGACGTTGCCGCTATGCCGGAATCGCCCAAGGTTATTATCGATAAATGGGAGTAATATATCTAAGAGGTATTTTAAATTATGGACAGAACTGATATTGTATATAATCTCGCCGAGATCCTCAACTGCGACGCCAGAAAATACGAGCCGCTAAACAGGCACACCACCTTCAGAATCGGCGGCGCTGCCGATACATATGTCAAGGTAACGTCGCTCAGCAAGCTAAGCGCCATAATAAGAGAGTGCCGTGAGTCCGATATCGACTATATGATAATCGGCAACGGAAGCAATATTCTCGTTTCCGACGAGGGCTACCGCGGCGTTGTTATCCGTTTGGACGGCGACTTCCGCAAGATTTCGCTTGTTGACGACGACACTATATATTGCGGCGCGGGCGCTACTCTTGCCTCGCTCTGCAAGTTCGCTTTAAACAGCGGCTTAAGCGGCCTTGAGTTCGCTTGGGGCATCCCGGGCACAGTCGGAGGAGCTATCTTCATGAACGCCGGAGCTTACGGCGGCGAGATGAAGGACGTTGTTTACAGCGTTAATCACCTTACACCCGAGGGCGAGTCGGGCAGAATCGAAAAGGACGGACTTGGATTCGGCTACCGCACAAGCGTTTACCGCGGCAACAAGGCGATAATAACGGGCGTTACATTAAAGCTTAAAAAGGATGACCCCGAAAACATCCGCGCAAGAATGGACGATTATATGGGCAGAAGAAGCAGCAAGCAGCCGCTTGACTATCCCAGCGCCGGAAGTGTGTTCAAGCGTCCCGAGGGCGCTTTTGCCGGAGCGCTTATCGAGCAGTGCGGCCTTAAGGGGCATTCGCACGGCGACGCCCAGGTAAGCGAAAAGCACGCCGGTTTTATTATCAACCGCTCAAAGGCGACCGCTAACGACGTAAAAAACCTGATACGAGAGGTTCAGACAAAGGTTTATGACGAGACGGGCTATAACCTGGAATGCGAGCTTATTATTCTTTAGGAGAAATATATGGAATTCGTAATTATTACGGGCATGTCGGGAGCAGGCAAGACCTCGGCGCTCAGGGTGCTTGAGGATATAGGATACTACTGCGTTGACAATATTCCCGCGTCGCTGCTCAATATGCTTTACACGCTCTGTTCAAAATCGGACGATAAAAAAATGCATCGCGTAGCGGTCGTTG
>CAZVSQ010000046.1:0-3490 GCA_964629925.1 uncultured Ruminococcus sp. | reverse complement strand
AAACTACAAGATGATGAATGTGGCGCTTGAGCAGTTCAAGGCGGCGCACAAGGATATTAAAATCCTGTTTTTCGACGCTAAAACCGACCTTATCGTAATGCGCTACAAGGAAACACGCCGCAGACATCCTCTTTCGGACAGGCTTAAGGACGGCTTGATTTCCGATGCGGTGGATTTTGAAAGGGCGCTGCTTATGCCTGTAAAAAACCTTGCCGACTATACAATAGAAACATCTTATATGTCAAACAAGCAGCTAAGAGAGCGCGTAATGAATCTGTTTATGGAGGACGCATCACAGTCGCTTACACTGACTTTTATGTCGTTCGGATTCAAATTCGGAATCCCTCTTGAAGCCGACCTTATCATAGATGTGCGGTGCCTGCCTAATCCGTTTTACATACCCGAGCTCAAAAACCTTACGGGGCTGGACAAGGCTGTAAGAGATTATGTGCTCGGCAGCGATGAAACGCAGGAATTTTTGCGCAGAACGCTGTACATGCTCGACTTTTCGGTTCCGCTTTACCTAAAAGAGGGCAAAAGCGAGCTTGTTGTAGGAATCGGCTGCACGGGCGGCAAGCACCGCAGCATTACAGTCGCGCGCGAGCTTGAACATCATTTTCTTGATTTGGGCTACAGGTGCGTTATTCAGCATCGCGACGTCGCAAAGTAGGAGGAGCCGTGTCTTTTTCATCAGACGTCAAAAAGGAGCTGTGCAAAATCAGCTGCTTTGACAGGGAAACACTTAAGGCGGAGCTTTACGGAATGCTGCTTTTCGGAAAAACCTTCGGCGCGGACAAAATCGTTTTCACTACGGAAAGTTCTTACGCCGCAAAGCGCGTTTCGTTTTTGCTTGAAAACCTGTATATGCCGATCATCGAGCGGCAGAGCGCGCTCAGAGCCCGTTCGGGCGACAGCCGCCTTTATAAAATAATCGTGATGGATTCCGGCGATTGCCGCAGGATTTTTGAGGACTTCGGGCACAGCGGTTCTCAGGTCACGCTCAGAGTCAACCGCGCCAATCTGCCCTCGGACGAGGTCACGGCGGCGTTTGTCAGGGGCGTGTTCCTCAGCTGCGGCTCGGTGTCCGACCCTATGAAGAGCTATCACGCTGAATTTTGTGTTCCGTACAAAAACCTCAGCATGGATTTATGCAAAATACTCACCGAGGTTGCCGAGTGCGAGTTTATCCCTAAAACCGTTAAACGCAGCGGAAACTACATCGTATATTTTAAGGGCAGCGAGCAGATATGCGACCTGCTTACATATGTGGGTGCTCAAATCCAAGCAATGGAAATAATGGGCACAAAGGCGGTAAAGCAGGTCAGAAATAACGTAAACCGCCGAATAAACAGCGAGGTCGCCAACATTGAAAAGGTAGCCTCGGCATCGGCAAAGCAGCTTGAGGCGATAAAGCATATAAAAAATACCGTGGGGCTTGAGGCGCTTCCCGACGATTTACGGGAAATAGCTTCATTAAGGCTTGAAAACCCCGAAATGTCACTTCGCGCGCTGGGCGAGAATCTGATCCCGCCGATAAGCCGCAGCGGAGCAAATCACCGTATGCAGCGGCTGCTGGAATACGCGCTGACGGAGGAAAACAATGGATAAAAACATGACGCTGGAGCAGGCCAACGACCTGCTTGAGGAAACAATAAAAAAGCTTGAAAACAGCGCTTTGCCAATCACCGAAAGCGTGGCTCTTTACACCGAGGCGTGCGAATTGCTCGCTTTCTGCATGAACGAGCTGAGCGTCTGCAAGGGTAAAATCGACGAGGCAAACGAAATGCTTGCCAAGAGGATTTCGGAGGAAGAAAATGAATAACACATATCTTTCAATGATCGAAAAAGCGCTTTACGGATATTTGCCTTCATCTGATATAAGAGAGGGCAAGCTTATCGACGCTATGCGCTACAGCCTTGAGGCGGGAGGAAAACGCGTGCGCCCGATGCTTGTTATGGAATTTAACGCCGTTTGCGGCGGTAAGCCCGAGGCGGCGCTGCCGTTTGCCTGCGCTGTTGAGATGATCCACACATATTCCCTTATTCACGACGACTTGCCCTGTATGGACGACGACGACCTGCGCCGCGGCAAGCCCTCTAATCATAAGGTGTTCGGCGAGGATACCGCGTTGCTCGCGGGCGACGCCCTGCAAACCCTCGCGTTTGAAATTCTGTCATCTGAAAAGACCGCAGCTCTTGCGGGGGACAAGGCGTGCCGAAAGGCGGTAAACACCCTCGCAAAGTATTCCGGCTGCGTCGGAATGGCTGGCGGCCAGATGATCGATCTGGTAAGCGAGAATACTCACGCTCCTCTGGAAGTGGTAGAGGAGCTTATCGGGAAAAAGACCGCGTGTCTGCTTCAGGCGGCGTGTGAGCTTGGATGCATAGCGGCAAATGCCGACGATGAAAAAATAAAAGCCGCTTCCGAATACGGCAAAAGCATCGGTTATGCCTTCCAAATCCAGGACGATATTCTCGATATGACCTCAACAAACGAGGTGCTTGGAATGCCCGTCGGCAGCGACGAAGAGAACAATAAGTCCACTATCGTTTCGCTTCTGGGCATCGACCGGAGCCGAAAGCTTGTTGACGAGTACACCGCCAAAGCTATAGCCGCTCTCGGCCGCCTTGGAGGCAATACAAAGGGGCTTAGCTTTTTTGCGCTGGATTTGGCAAAGCGCGTAAAATAGCTCGCCATTAACAGAAAGAAAAAAGCATTTATAGGAATTGATATTATGGGTGAGTATCAGTTACTCTCAAAAATTAAATCTCCCGATGACGTTAAAAAGCTTGACGAAAAAGAGCTGAATTCGCTCTGCGATGAGATCCGTGAAAAGCTTATCGAGGTTGTGTCGGTAAACGGAGGCCATCTTTCGCCGAACCTCGGAGTGGTTGAGCTTACGGTCGCAATGCACCGCACTTTTAATTTCCCAAAGGACAGCGTTGTGTGGGATGTCGGCCACCAAAGCTATACCCACAAGCTTCTCACAGGCAGGTTTGAAAGCTTTGACACTTTGCGCACCAAGGACGGCATTTCGGGCTTCCCAAAAAAGGAAGAGAGCCCTTATGACGACTTCAACACAGGGCACAGCAGCACGTCTATTTCGGCGGCGTTCGGTATTGCCAACGCTAAGGCTATGCGCGGCGACAACAGCCACACCATAGCTGTTATAGGCGACGGCTCGCTTACGGGCGGACTCGCGTTTGAGGCTATGAACAACGCCGGCAGGTTCAATAAAAACTTCATAGTTGTGCTTAACGACAACAAAATGTCGATCTCAAAAAACGTGGGCGCTATTCCGCGTTATCTTACGACCGTGCGCATTCGTCCGTGGTATATTCGCGTAAAGCGCAATACCGAGCGCGTTTTGTCGAAGATCCCGCTGCTCGGCAGGCTTATGAAGGCAATTTTGCGCCGAAGCAAATCGCGCATTAAAAACCTGATATATAAAAATACACTGTTTGACTGCTTCGGCTTTACATATTTCGG
>CAZVSQ010000045.1:0-10968 GCA_964629925.1 uncultured Ruminococcus sp. | reverse complement strand
CTGCCCGGCAGTGTTACTGTTTTCTTATTCCGTCAAAAGCCACCCTGGCCGCTTCAATATCCATATTGCAGGTAAGGATATAAAAGCTTGTAAGCGAAAGGAGCTTTTCAAAGTTTTTGAGCATTTTATCTGCGGTTTCCATGCTCACCATATGCGCGGTCTGGAAATACAGCCTTTGGATAATCTCTTTGCTGTCAGGCACTCTGACGCTGTTTTGCTCTCCCCTTTCAAGAAAAACGATCGCCTTTAAGGGATAGCTTTCGTTCAGGGCTATTCCGCTGCCGCCGTCAAAGGGTGTTCCGTACGCTATCGCGCGGTCGCCGTAAAGGCGCACAACCGGCTTGTCGTCGTTCATTATATGAACCTTATTCCCGAAAGCCTTTAGCCAGAGGCGGGTATGGAAGGACTTGCCCACGCCCGAATCCGCCGAAAAGAGATAAGCGCCGCCGTTATAAATAAGAGCCGAGGAATGAACGAGCATTGTTGAAAACTTAATTGCCCTGCGGTTAAACATAGTGCTGAACGCAAAGTTTTCCATTTCTCCCTCGGTAACGCCCTCTGCCCTGCGGTTTAGCAGATTTTGAAAATACTGTTCGGTATAAGAAAGGGCTATGTCCGTTTCGCGGTTGCCGCTGTATAAAAACGGCTTTGCAAGCGTTTTGGTTTCGTCATATTCGGGCTCCAGCTCAACGACCAGATCCGCTATTAAACATCTCATTTGCTTCACTCATTTCGATAATTGCTTGGCTTCGATAACTTTTAGCGTTTGTCCTTGGACTTTGAATCTTATATCATAGCCCGCGTAAGGGAAGCCGTAAGTCCTCTCGCTGTCGGTCTGATAGCCCGGGCGCGGGTCATAAGAGAGCACCTCTTTTAACGCGGCGCGCTGCTCCAAGGTAAACAGCGCCTCGATATCCTCCGGTATCTCAACCTCGAGCAGCTTTTGCTTTGATGGGCCGTAGGGGCCTGTATAAGCTTCGGGGGCGCTGTCGGCATACGGCAGATACGGCTTTATATCGAGGATAGCGGTACCACTCATCAAGTCAGCGCCCGCGACGGTAAGCACCGTTCCATCGGACGCGCTGTGCGTGATCGAAACGAACTTTACGCGCGTAAGTCCTATCGGGTTGGGGCGGTTAGGCGAGCGCGTGGCGAATACTCCCATACGCTTGTTGCCGCCGAGCTTTGGAGGACGGACTGTGGGCGACCATTCCCTCTTGCCCATCGGCTCAAAAAGCCAGATAAGCCAAAGGTACTCAAAATCCTCAATGCCCCTAAAAGCCTCGATATTATCAAAGCTCTTTTCCATTACGATTTTTGAGAGCAGGTGCTCCGACATTCCGCTCTGCCTTGGCAGTCCGAATTTTGAGGGGAAGTCGTTATAAATATACGCGACAGGCGTAAACTCCATAAGTACACCGCCTTTCAATTGTGTTTTATATCATTCACCTTTTATTTTATTCCAATACGCCTTGAACGCCTGCTCGTTTTTGTTGTCGCCAAAGTGATAGTACACGCTGTCTTTTATGGCGTCGGGCAGGTACTGCTGAGGTGTGTAGTGGTTAGGATAGCTGTGAGGGTACAGATAATGCTGCCCCTTGTTTTGGTTGTCCTCGCCGTCGTAGTGCTTGTTTTGAAGCTGACGCGGAATGGGGCCTGTTTTTCCGCGGCGGATATCGGCTAAAGCGGCGTCTATAGCCATGTAAGCGGAGTTTGACTTGGGCGCGTTACAGACCATAACGACCGCGTCGGCAAGAGGAATGCGCGCCTCGGGAAGCCCCACAGCCTGAGCGATGTCAACGCAGGATTTAACGATGGGAATGATCTGAGGATAGGCAAGCCCGACGTCCTCGCAGGCGCAGACCATTAGCCGACGGCACGCCGAGGGCAAGTCCCCTGCTTCAAGCAGTCTTCCGAGGTAATGGAGAGCCGCGTCGGGGTCGCTGCCGCGCATACTTTTTTGATAGGCTGAAACTATGTCGTAATGCTCGTCGCCGTCCTTGTCGTAGCGCATTGAGCTGCGCTGTATCAAGTCGCCGACGATTTCTTCGGTCACCACCCGCCTGTCACCGTCACGGTCGGCGGCAATAACCGAAAGCTCGACCGCGTTCATCGCCTTGCGCACGTCGCGGCCGCAGCCCTGAGCTATCTTTTTGGCGCATGCTTCGGGCAGCTCAATTTTAATTTTCTGCTCTTCCTCAAGCAGCTTTGCGGCGCGGTACACCGCCTTTTCGACTTCAACAGGCTCGACCGACTTGAATTCAAACACGGTAGAGCGGCTCAAAATAGCGTTATACACATAAAAATAGGGGTTCTCGGTGGTGGACGCTATTAAGGTAATGCTTCCGTTCTCGATGTATTCAAGCAAGGTCTGCTGCTGTTTTTTATTGAAGTATTGAATCTCATCGAGGTAGAGCAAAATGCCGTTAATGCCCGAAAACGTGCCGAGCTGCGACACGATCTCCTTGATGTCGGAGGTAGAGGCGGTCGTGCCGTTTAGCTTGCGCAGCGTTTTGTTCGTTTTATTGGCTATGTATGTGGCTAAAGTGGTTTTGCCCACGCCCGAAGGGCCGTAAAAAATAAGGTTCGGTATCTCGCCGCTTTCGATTATCCTGCGCAGAGGCTTGCCCTCTGACAAAAGGTGCTTTTGCCCGACGATATCGTCAAGCGAATTCGGGCGAAAACGGTCTGCAAGTGGTTTGTTCATATGTATCACCATTTTCAGCGAATGATTTAAAAGGGCTGCCGCGATGACAGCCCTTTATTCTAATTTAGAATTATTCGTAAAGAGGATATTTTTTGCAGATTTCCTCAACGCCTGCTCTTACCTTTTCCTTGCTGTTCTCATAGTCGTTGAGAACAAGGGTGATGTACTCGGCGATTTTGTCCATATCTTCCTCGTTAAGACCGCGTGTTGTAACGGCAGCTGTGCCGATTCTTACGCCGCTGGTAACAAACGGAGAGCGCGGCTCGCCGGGGATAGTGTTCTTGTTTACGGTGATGTAGCAGTCGTCAAGACGAGCCTCGAGCTCCTTGCCGGTCACGTCGGAATCGCGCAGGTCAAGCAGCAGAACATGGTTGTCGGTGCCGCCCGATACGAGCTTGCAGCCGCGCTTTACAAGACCGTCGGCAAGCGCCTTGCAGTTTGAAACGATCTTTGCGCCGTACTCTTTGAACTCGGGCTTAAGAGCCTCGCCGAAGCAAACAGCCTTTGCGGCGATTGTGTGCATAAGAGGGCCGCCCTGAGTGCCGGGGAAAATAGCCTTGTCGATCGCCTTTGCGAACTCCTCACGGCAGAGGATCATGCCGCCGCGCGGTCCGCGAAGTGTTTTATGAGTGGTAGTTGTAACAAACTCGCAGTAAGGAACGGGATTGGGATGAACGCCTGCCGCAACAAGACCTGCGATATGAGCCATATCGACCATCAGGTAAGCGCCGACCTCGTCAGCGATCTCTCTGAGGCGAGGGAAGTCAATGATTCTGGGATAAGCGGAAGCGCCCGCTACGATCAGCTTGGGCTTGCATTCCTTGGCGATCTCAAGAACCTTATCATAGTCAATGCGGTGAGTAACGCTGTCAACGCCGTAAGGAACGAAGTTGAAGTACTTACCCGACATATTTACGGGCGAGCCGTGAGTGAGGTGGCCGCCTTCGTTGAGGTTCATACCCATAACGGTATCGCCGGGGTTGAGCATGGCAAAGTAAACTGCCATGTTAGCCTGAGCGCCCGAGTGAGGCTGAACGTTAGCGTGCTCCGCTCCGAACAGCTCGCAAGCGCGCTGACGGGCGATCTCCTCTACGATGTCAACGCATTCGCAGCCGCCGTAGTAGCGCTTTCCGGGATAACCCTCGGCGTATTTGTTTGTAAGATGGCTGCCCATTGCCGCCATAACAGCGGGTGTTACGATGTTCTCGCTGGCGATAAGCTCAAGGTTTCTGCGCTGACGCTTAAGCTCCTTGTCCATTGCCTCGCCGACTGCGGGATCGTATTCCTTGAGATACTCCAAGGACGCGATGTTTGTCAATTCATTCATTTTAAAATTCCCCTTTGTACTTGATTTATTTTAAATAGATTGTAAGACTTTATTCTTTAATCGAATCAAATCGTCGAGAGTCTCGATTTTGCCCGCGTAATTTCTTAGGGAAGCCGCTCCGCGAATCCCCTTAAAATAGCCCGCCGCAAGCTTTCTTGCCTGCCTTAAAGCAATGTATTCTCCCTTATATTCGACCATTTTCGCCACCTGAGCGACCATAGTGTTAAGCTTTTCCTCAATTGAGGGATAATAAAGAACAGCCCCGGGGTCGTCCAGATACGCGTTTATCTGAGTGAAAATCCACGGATTGCCGAGCGACGCCCTGCCTACCATAACAAAGTCGCAGCCCGTGTAGTCGAGCACCTGCTTAGCCTTTTGAGCGCTGTCAACGTCGCCGTTTGCGATTACGGGAATGCTGACGCTCTGTTTTACCTGACGGATAATATCATAATCGACAGGCGGCTTGTAGAATTGCTTTCTGGTCCTTCCGTGGACTGTGATTGCCGAAGCGCCTGCATGCTCGCAGATTTTGGCTACCTCGGGAGCGTTTATCATGTCATCGTCCCAGCCCTTGCGGATTTTTACCGTAACGGGAACGCTGACTGACTTTACAATGGCCTCGGTGATTCTTCCGCACAGCTCGGGATCCTTCATAAGAGCGCTTCCGCTGCCGTTGCCGCTGATTTTCGGAGCCGGACAGCCCATGTTGATGTCAATAATATCGGGGTTATGGCGCATTGCCGCCTCAGCAGCCTCCGCCATACAGCTCGGGTCATCGCCGAAAATCTGTATGCCGCACGGACGCTCCTGTAAGGAGATGTCCATAAGCTCCTCGCTTTTTTTGCTGCCGAATGAGAGCGCTTTTGAGCTTACCATTTCGCTGACGCAGAACCCCGCGCCCATGCTCATACAAAGCTCTCTGTACGCGCGGTCGGTAACGCCTGCCATAGGAGCGAGCAGCGCCCTTGACGGGAGCTTAACCGAGCCTATTTGATTTGACGTCATATACTTCTCCGACCTGATTTTCTGCCGCTGATTTTTGTTGACACCAGCATAACAAGCATAACAATAAGGCCTACTCCGACGCATATCCACGAAACTATGCCTGCGGTATAGTCGGTTGAATAGGTTTTCTTGCTGATCGATTTGTCAATATCGCTCTTGTTTTCTATAAGCGGTTTGGTATCGAAAGGAACAGTAACGTGAGGGTCAACACCACCGCCCGCGTCCTCGGTCGTTGGAGGAACCGTTTCAACAGGCTCGGTCGTGACCGGAACGGTAGGCTCGGGTTCCGTAGGCACGGGCTGAGTCGGCTCCGGATCGGTCGGTTCGGGATCTGTAGGTTCCGGATCGGTCGGCTCAGTATAAGGCTCGGGATCCGTAGGATCATCGTCACCTGTAAAGATATCAATGATATCCTGAATATCCAAGCCGTTCTGCTCTGTGGCAAACGCACTTATAGAAGAAACCGAAGCCAGTACCGTTAATGACATTAAGCAGGGCAAAACTATTCTGATTACTCTTTTAATCATTGCAGTTACCTCTGTATTATTACATATTTAAAGTTATTATAGCAAATAATGAACCGCAATGCAAGAGATTTCTTATAAAACTCTTGACAATACATCACCAAGAAGCTTGCCTGTGTATTCCGCTTCATCAATTGAATTGGCGTCGGTGCCTATTTCAATCAAAAGCGAGCCGTCGCAAATGTATTCGTTGTACGCGAAATATCCGAAATCCATGGGGCGAGTCATCCCGGGATACAGCTTTTCGGCGGTGTTTTGGATTTTTAGCGCAAAGCTCAGGTTCTTTTCCCAATTTTGAAAATCACGCTCATTATCGGGATCGCAGCCGGAGAGGATCATTATCTGAGCGCCCTTTTTGCCGTTGTGTTCAAAAACGGTTTTTACCTTCTTCTCCTCCGAACCGAGCGCGTCGCGGTGAATATCGAGCACGACCTTGATTTCGGAGTACTTTTCCATATCATCCATAACGGTCTGAGCGCTGCGGTCGTATGAGCCGTTATAGGTCGAATCGTGAACCGTAGTATCGTGAACGGTCTTTATACCGTTCTTTTCGAGCACATCGGCAATTGCGTCCCCTACAGCCGCTACATTGAAGCTGTTGTTATTTGTTCGGGAGTAATATGACTCGTAGAAATAATCGACGTCTGCGTCAAGATACGCCTCGCCTGTATGGGTATGATATATTAGCACCTGCGGCTTTTCGGTATTCTTGTTTACCGAAAACGGCAAGGAGCTGTCAAGGAGCTTTTTAAAATCCACGTCAAGCCCGGTGTAGTTTCTGACAAAGCAGCCGTCAACCTTAGTGCCGAACTGCCCTATAGTTTTTTCCTCTACCTCATAAACAGCCTCGCCGCTGTGGTTTGCGAAGCTGTCGTAGTAGCCGCTTTTGTCCCTATTCTTAGGCTTGGGATCGATTTCCGAAGCAAGGGCAGTCTGTTTTGCCGGCTCAGGCTCAGACGCTCCGGTTGTTTCGGGAACGGTACCGCTCTCTGCGTAGTATTTTCCGTCTGTCAGCGTAAAAGCCGCGGCAGCCAGAGCGGCGTCATTATTACTAAAAACCTCAGGCAGCCGCCTAAACACACACACTACCGCCGTAAGCACCAGCCCGATCGAAACAAAAGCCTTTATTCCTTTTATTATTCTTCCTTTCAGCTTCAAAACACCACCTGCTTAATGGTTATATATATGCATATAAAAACAGAAAAATTCCCTGACATTACATCAGGGAAATCAGCTCTTTTAAATCAAATTCGTTTTGTATTGCGGCGTTCAGCGAAAATCCAAGCAGCCTTGAAGCCCTCTCGGTAAGAAGGTCTATTTCGCGCGGGATCACTATAAGCTGTTCGGCATTCGGCAACGAGTCAGCGGCGCTCCTTACCGATTTGCCGCCGAGTAAATCACCCGCGAAGGTATTGGCGTCTACGACCGTAGGAACACCTATTGCGATAACAGGTACTCCGAGAGTATCCTCATCGATTTTTGTACGGTGATTTCCAACACCGGCTCCGGGTGATATTCCGGCGTTGCTTATCTGAACGGTTTTGCCAAGTCTTTCCGGTCTGCGCGACGCGAGCGCGTCGATAGCAACAACAACGTTTGGGCGGATACGCTTTACGATACTCAAAATATACTCTTCTGTTTCTATGCCGGTCTGCCCGGTTACACCCGTATTCATTACGGCGACCGGTCTGAGTCTGTCCAGCCCCGACGCGCGCGCGAGCTCGCCGGTTATGTGCCTTGTCGCAAGTACCCTTTCACCTGTTTTAGGTCCCAGCGAATCTGGAGTAATATCCTTGTTGCCTAACACAACAACAAGCAGCAGGCCGTTTACTGGCAAAAGCCTGCGGATCTCAGCGCCGATAGTCATTATTTTTTCATCGGTTTCGCGGAAATTATCCGTTAGCGACGGAAGCTCAATAGTAGTATATGTTCCTATTTCTTTACCGAGAGCCTGCTTGGCACGTTGGTTTTTTACAGTGAGCCGTGATATTTTCAAGCCGTTTTCCCTGTACTCGCTGAAGTCCATTCCGGCAACGCGCTCACCAGCTATTTCACGCGCCTCGATCGCCAAATCAGTTCTCATTTGCATACAACCACTCTCACTAAAATTTCCTTATTAGTGTTTGTGAAAATACTGTGAATATTCTTTACATAAAATTGTTTTTTTGATATAATGATTTCTAAACTAAAAAGTTTGAGGTATGTGAATATGAAAGGCTCTTTTCTAAAAAAAGCGACATGCTCTGCTATTCTATGCACGATAATAGTATCTGCCGGAGGTATCGGAGCTGCCGCAAACGAAGATGATAGTCTGCCATCAGCGTACAGCTCGCTTGATTCGGGGTATGTTACTTCGGTAAAAGTCCAGGATTACAACTCCTGCTGGGCGTTTGCGGGCTTAGCCACGTATGAATCTTTCCTGCTCAGAAACGGTCAAGTAATTGATGATATGTCCACCGATCACCTGAATATATGGGCAACGCCGCATTCCGACGGCACCGGATGGATCAGAGAAGTTTCAACTGACGGATACGCAACAATCGCTCCGGGCTACCTGACATCATGGCAAGGCGGAGTTTTCAAATCCGAGGCAGGCGATATTTCACTGCACGGCAACCTGACGAGCGATGATATCAACACAGATTCAGCGCGGTACGGAATCACATCGATTAAGTACCTAAAAAAAGACGATCCAACTGAAATAAAACGGGCGATTATGGAAAACGGCGGAGTTTATTCGTCATATTCTCATTCAGTGTCTTGCATGAGCGATGACAAGATCTCCTATTTTATGCCATCGGGATATACAGGCGGCTACGCGGGACACGCTATAGAAGTAATCGGATGGGACGACAATTATTCAAAGGATCTGTTCAAAGAGATTAACGGAGAAAAACCCCAAAACGACGGCGCATGGCTGATAAAAAACAGCTGGGGCAGCAGCTACAACTCAATTGGCGGTTATATTTGGATGTCATACGAGGACGCTTATCTTTTTGCGGATAAATACAAGTGGTCGTATACTTTAACAGGATATGAGCAAATCGACGACAACAAAAAGCTTATGCAAAACGAGATATACGGCGCTACCTATGAATTCAAATACATCAACAGCAAAGACCTTACGTTCTTAAACCGCTTTACCTTTGATGAAGATTACGATACTATTGATAAAGTAATATTTGAAACAGTTGCAGACGGAGCCGATTACAGTATTTATTATGTTCCGGATAACGCCGATAATACTCCCGACGCCGATACGGCGCACTGGACAAAGCTTTACGACGGCAAAACTGATTATGCCGGATATATTTGCGCTGATATCGAGGATTTTAAGCTTCCCGACAGCACAGGCTCGATAGCGGTTTCGATCGACACAAGCAAAACCGATTCTACGGCATCGTTAGGCGTCGGAGAATGGCTGACAAGCAATGATGATTTCAAGTTTAAAAACAGCAGCCGCAAAGGCGAAAGCTATATATACTCAGGCGGGACCATGACCGATTTGATGGATTGGTACCTTGATGTCAACAAAGACGATATGGGCGGAACCTTTGTTATCAAGGCGGTCGCGGTTCAAGACAATACCCCTACACTGTTAGGAGACGCTAATTTAGACGGAATTGTTAATATAAATGACGTAACCGAGATACAGCGTAATCTTGCGGAATATATCAGCTTAAGCAAAACGGCGAAGGCTAACGCTGATTTCAATCAAGACGGATCTATTACAATCGAGGACTGCACAAGCATGCAGCATTATCTTGCTGAATACCGATAAAACCGAATACGAGGAAACGACACAAGGCTGCCGCAAATCTTTTGATTTGCGGCAGCCTTTTTCAAATTAAGTCTTTGTTTTATAAGGTGTTATACCACCTTGTAATTTGCCAAGAACATTTCGGGGTTCGGTACCTTTTCAGGATCCGCTGTGTAAATAGTGAGGAAGTTGGTCTTGTTCTCAACTTCATCATCATTTATTACGACCCAAAGCTCTCTGTTTGTAAAGTTTGTGAGGTCGCTGGTCTGGGGATTGCCCTCGTCGGAAACGATGAGGTTGTAGTAAACCGTCTTTTCCTTATCGGAATACTCAAATGTATAGTCCATCCAGCCTGTTTCCTTGTTGAGTACGGGAGTTGCGCCCGGCCATGAGCCTCCTGCGTAGTTCTCGTTGTTCCAGATCCAAAGCTTGGGCTCCCATGTTGCGCTGCCGCCGTGCTTAACGTGCAGGTCAACGGTCTTGTTATCAGACTCTACATAGTAGTAATTTACAACGATATCAGCGCCGAAGGTGACCTTTTTGCCCTTTATGTCGGGAAGCTTTGACCGGTCAAGGTCGTAACCGAATACGGAAATTGCGGGAGCAACGATGTCGTCGCCTATTCTGTCCTTAAAGGTTACGGAATCGGCAAGCTTGGAAGCGCCGCCGTCCTTGTAATAGTTGATAGTTACCTTGCCCTGAGACATTACATACTCAGCAAGATATCTCTGGAGCATAGTTACGTCATTGATGTCGGTTCTTCCGTCATAGTTGAAGTCAAGCTGAGCCATGCGCGCGTCATCTACCTTTGTAAACTCAGCGAGAATGCGCTGGAACGCGGTAACGTCTTCAATAGAAATTCTGCCGTCGTTGTTTACATCGCCGTAAAGACGGATAGATTCGGGAACGTAGTCTGTATATACGAAGGTAACGGTCAGCGGCTCAGCCCCAAACTTGCCGTCTTTATCGCCCTTTACCTCTTGGAACATATACTCCTCGGGAATAGCGTCGCTTTCGGGAGCGTGGTAAGGCGCGCCGGGTTCACCGTAAAGCGTTACGGAAGGAGCAAGCTCGGTGCCGTCCTTGTACTCGTACTTAACGATCACTTCCATAGCGTTTTTGTAAACGAAGGTAACGGTCTGATCCGCCTCGGTGAATTTGCCTGTCTTATTGCCCTTAACTTCCTTGAAGATGTACTGCTCCGGAATAGTGTCGCAGTCGGGAGCGGTGTAATCGTTGCCGGGAATGCCGTAGAGAGTTACGGAATCGGCAAGCTTTGTACCGTCCTCGTGAACATAATTGACGATAACCTTTGCGGCGTCGCGGTATACATAATTAACTTTGATTTCCTTAGCGGTGAATTTGCCTGTAGTATTGCCGTCAACATGGTCGAATACATAAGCCTCGCTCACTGCCGCGGAGGGAACGGTGGTGTAGGTCTTGCCTACCTCGCCTGTGATATGGATAGGAGCAACATCGGGAAGCTGCTTGCCCTTTGAGTCAACAAAGTTTACGGTAACAACGCCCATGTTAGTGTCTTTGATGCCTGCGGCGTCATAGCCTGCCTTCTCAACGGCGATCAATGACGAATTGGCGGGATCGCTGATTTTCTTGCCTGTTACGGTACCGAGAGATGTAAGTCCCG
>CAZVSQ010000044.1:0-10996 GCA_964629925.1 uncultured Ruminococcus sp. | reverse complement strand
AACGTCACGTTCCCGATTGGCGGCAGTTGACAAGGGTATTGGGAATATGATAATATTGAATAGGAAAAACGCATAATCTCTATTGAGGTGATATTTATGGCAAACGGCATGGAAGAAAAAATAGGCGGGATCGTTGATCTGCTTATGGAGGACTACTCCAAGGGACGCACGATCGACGAAAACAAAATTTTCGAGTACCCCGAAAAGGACGTTGTAATCGACATTCTTGAAAAGCTTAAGGTCGTTATTTATCCGGGCTACTACCGCAACAGCAACTACCGCACCTTTACCGTGCGCAACAACATTTCCGTTCTGCTTGAGGACATTATCTACAACCTTAAAAAGCAGACCGCCATTGTTCTGCGCTATACCCCGAAGTTTGAAAACAGCACCGCTGAGGAGATTTCCGCGGAATCCGAGCGCGTGACCTTTGCCTTTCTTGAAAAGATACCGAAAATCAGGGAATATATCGAAACCGACATACAGGCGTTTTACGACGGCGACCCTGCCGCCTACAACAAGGACGAGATCATCTGCACCTATCCGGGGCTTTACGCGATATTCTCGTACCGGATCGCCCACGAGCTTTTCCTGCTGGGCGTTCCGCTTATCCCCAGAGTTATGACGGAGCACGCCCACAGCCTTACGGGTATAGACATCCACCCGGGCACAACTATCGGCAAGTACTTTTTTATAGACCACGGCACGGGCATTGTTATAGGCGAGACCACCGAAATAGGCGATAACGTCAAGATTTATCAGGGCGTTACTCTGGGCGCGCTTTCCACAAGAGGCGGCCAGAACCTGCGCGGCAAAAAGCGTCACCCCACAATTCACGACAACGTAACTATCTATTCGGGCGCTTCTATCCTGGGCGGCGACACGGTAATAGGCAAGAACGTTGTAATAGGCGGCAACGCGTTTATCACCGGCTCTATCCCCGAGGGCGCCAAGGTCAGCGTAAAAAGTCAGGAGCTTATGTTCCGCTATGATGAGGGCAAGTCCGTTGAAACGCGCGAGATAGACCCCGAGGAAACCTGCTTCCATATTATATAAACCTATGCCGTCGGTATTCCGGCGGCTTTTTTACGTCACGCCGCTTTTTAATGTAGAGGCAAACGCTGTGTTTTGACACCGCCGTTTCACAGGTGTTTTAGTTAAATCAAAGCTTTCCAAAGGCGGGATTTGGGTGCAGCGTCACGCTGCTTCTTGATTGTATGTGCCTGTTGTGTTATAATTATATAAGAGGTGGAACATAATGAAAATAAAGCGACGGTTTTTACTGCTTGGAAGCGTGATCATGTTTTTGCTGACCGCTTCTATGATATATATAACGGTTCACGGGCACTCGTACACCGAGCGTATTGAAAAAACATTTCTTTTACAGCCCGGACAATCGTTTTCCGAAATCGAGAATAAAATAACGGCAGTTCCCGAGACCGAGGGTATTGTTGAGGTCGGCAAAATCTACAGCGACGGCGATGATATATGCGTTGAGTTTGACTCGCTTGAAGAGGGCGACACCGACGTTAAGGTAACAGCCGGTAAATATTCATATATGATCCCTCTCCATGTTACCCGGTTCGGCACTATCGTCTCACCGATCTCCTTGAATTTTGACGGTTTTATCGAGGTGGAATACGTTATAATTCTCGGCTTCCTGATGACATTTGCCGTAATGGTGTATTCGTTTGCGGAGTGCGTGGCAAAGCGCAAATTTTCATACAGTATGATAGCCTACGGCGGACTGGCGTTTTTCAACGCGTTCCTGCTGTTTTTCGCGCTGCTCGGAATGCGCCAATACAACTTTTTCCGCGTTTTTCTGCTCGATATGCTCAACACGGGCTACCAGATGTCGATACTGACCGCTCCGTTTATGCTGGCGTTCTGTACCGCCATAGCCGTCAGCAACATCCGGCTTATGAGGCGCGAGGGCTTTAAAACCTACAACATGCTCGGGATAATTCTGGCTTTTATATGGCTTCTGGGAGTAGTTTCGATTTACTTCTCGTTTGATTTGCTTATCGATTTTGATTTGACAGCCGCCGTAACAATCAGCTTTTCGATTTCGTATATCCTCAGCTTTTTTGAGTGCCTGCTGCTTTCGACCGTGCTGGGCGCGTTCCTTGCCGCCAAGCGAAAGGCGAGCCTTGACCTTGACTATCTTATTATTTTAGGGTGCAGGGTATTGCCCGACGGAAAGCCCACGCCCATTTTAAAAAGCAGAACCGACGCGGCTATAGACTTTGAAAAAAAGCAGTTTGCCGCAGAGGGTACACAGCTTAAGTTTGTTCCGTCGGGAGGAAAGGGATGTGACGAAGTCATATCCGAGAGCGAGTGCATGAAGCGCTATCTTACGGAGCAGGGCTATTCGGAAAATCGCATAATAAAAGAGGACAAGAGCGTAAATACCGACCAGAACTTTAAGTTTTCACGCAAAAAAATCATAGCCGACGCAGGCTCGCTCGATAACGTCAAAATCGGCTTTGCAACCACCAACTACCATGTGTTCAGGGGCTATGTGCTGGCTAAAAAGCATGACCTCAGGGTACAGGGTATCGCCTCAAAAACAAAGTGGTACTTCTTCCCCAACGCGTTTCTCAGAGAGTTCGCCGGGCTTGTAGCCGAGCGCAAATGGAAAATCGTAGCTGTCCTTTCCCTTATTCTGGCAGGCTTTGCGCTTTCAATACACATGCTGAATCTTATTTGATTTCACGAGGTAAGATATGAAATGTAAAAACTGCGGCGAGGTAAACGAAAAGGGTTCGCTGTTTTGTCAGGAATGCGGCGAGCCGCTGAAACCCTCAAAGCCGCAAAAGAAAAAGGACAATAAAAAAAGCGCCTCAAAAAAAGGCGCGCGCGTCACCGTAAGGCGCGGCAAACGGGCGTCGGAAACCGAGAGCGACAGAGTCTACCGAAGCAGGCTTCCGTTTATTATAACGGCGTTTTTGGCGGCGACGGTGTCGGTTGTGCAGTTTATTTTGCCGTTTTTCAAGTGGGTTTCCTACAGCTATATGATTCTGGGCAATAACGTGTCGAACGATAAGCTCGATTTGATAACCCTTGCCGACCGCTTTTACAAAAACGACGATCTGGTGACCTTTGTAACCGGCTCGGAGGACGTTTTCGGAGTAAAGAGGCTGATACCGTCAGAGGCGCTTGACAAGTTCTCGCAGGGGCGCTCTGCGGCTATAGCGGTATCTTACATATTTATAGCGAGCCTTGTGCTGTACCTCGCTTTTATAGTGCTTGTGCTGCTGAGGAAGCGCATAGGCGCTGCGGCTCTGGGCATTACCGCTTCGCTGCTGAACGCCGCCGGCTGTATGGGAGTGATGTACGCCGTTAAGCTGCTTGTCGAGGCTGAGGAAAAATACAACACTTTTTCATGGATATCAATCGAGATAAAAGCGCTGGAAATGCCGTACGCGGGGCTTGCCGTTTCGGGAATAGTGATAATGCTGTGCGTGGTGTTTGTGATTTTGGGAATCAACACCGGCAAAAATAAGAGAATAAAGAAATCGAAATAATCAAAGGGCTGATACTGACGATCAACATTCGGTATCGGCTTTTTTGTTAAAATAATAATATTTTTAAAAACAGACTGATTGAAATTTGTGCATGGATAATGTATAATATTATCAAAGGTTTATATATTTTCTACAGAGGGAGCGATAATATGAGAAAAACCAAAATCGTTTGTACAATAGGTCCTGCGTGCAACACCAAGGAAATGCTTTTAAAGATGATCGACGCGGGCATGAACGTTGCCAGAGTCAATATGTCCCACGGAACGCATGAGTCCCTTACGGGGGTTTTCGCCACGATCCGCGAGGCAATTGAGGAAAGCGGCAAAAACGTAGCCATTATGATCGATACAAAAGGTCCCGAGGTGCGCGTAACGACCTTTGAGGGCGGCTCCGCCGTGCTTACCGAGGGCAGCGATTTCACCCTTTACAAGGAGAAGGAGCAGGGCGACAGCGAGGGCGTGGCTATCTCCTACCCCAAGCTTGTCGATATCTTCCTGCGCGACGGCTCCGACGCTATCGGCAGAGAGCTGCTGCTTGACGACGGTCTTATCTCTATCATCACCAAGGAGGTCAGACCCGACCGCATCGTCTGCACCGTAAACAAGGGCGGCGTTCTTAAAAACCGCAAGAGCATCAATATCCCCGGCTATCACATCAACATGCCGTATGTAAGCGCTCAGGACAGGCGCGACATAGAGTTCGGACTTTCACAGGGCGGCAACGTAGTAGCGGCTTCGTTCGTGCGCAATCACGAGGACGTGCGCACCCTGCGCGACTTTATCGACTCGATAGGCTACGAGCACGTTGAGATAATCGCCAAAATCGAGAACCAGAGCGGCGTTGACGACATGGATCTTATAATCGACTACGCCGACGGAATAATGGTAGCGCGCGGCGACATGGGCGTTGAGATACCGTTTATCAAGCTGCCCGAGATCCAAAAGACGCTTATCCGCAAATGCGTTGCAAAGGGCAAATATGTAATCACGGCTACACAGATGCTTGAGAGCATGACAACGGCTCCGCGCCCGACGCGTGCCGAGATAAGCGACGTAGCCAACGCCGTTTACGACGGAACAAGCGCTGTAATGCTGTCGGGTGAGTCTGCTGCCGGCAAATACCCGCTCGAAAGCGTAAAGGCGCTCGACTCTATCTGCCGCGAGGCTGAGGATAACGGCGAGGTAGCGGCGCTTCACAGCTACGTTGAAAAATACGGAATAAAAGACACAAACGTATTCCGCGGAAGTATTTGCCGCGCCGCCAAGGATATCGCAAAGAACGTAGGCGCAAAGGCTATCATTGTTGAGAGCGCCACCGGCCGCGTTGCCCGGGCAATGGTTCATTACCGCCCCAACGTGCCCGTAATAGCGGTCGTTACCTCAAAGCTTGTGTGCCGCAAGCTCTGCCTCAACTGGGGCATTACGGCGCTTATGGGCGAGGAATTGGTCACCTCCGACGAAATCACCGAGCAGGCGATGAAGCGCGCGCTTGAAACCGGTATTGTAAAAAAGGGCGACACCGTTGTTGTATTGTCATCGAATAAAACCGTGCCCACCTCAAGCACAGACTCGCTGAATATCAGGATCCTTTAAAATGAGCAATTATATTTTGATAGGAATGCCCGGCTCGGGCAAAAGCACCGTAGGTGTTCTGCTCGCAAAGGCTCTGGGCTATCTGTTTGAGGACGTCGATCTGCTGATAAGCCGAAAGGCTCAAAAGCCGCTGCAGAGTATTTTAGACGAGGACGGGCTTGATTATTTCCTCGCGCTTGAAGAACAAACAGGCAGCACACTGTCGGCGGAGCATACGGTAATAGCCACGGGCGGCTCGATGGTGCTTAGCGAGAAGGCTATGGAGCACCTTAAATCAATGGGCAAGGTGATATATATCGATGTTCCTTTCAAGGAGATCGAAAGGCGCGTAACGAATATAAAAACGCGCGGCATAGTGTTCCACCCAAACGAAACGCTTGCCGACGTGTTCCGCGAGCGCAGACCGCTGTATGAGCGCTATGCCGACATCACCGTAAGCGTCAATCCCGAGAGCACAATTGAGAATACCGTGGAATCACTAACTGAAATTATTTCCGGTATTAACTAAGAAGAAAAACTATGAAGCTGGGTTGTATTTTCGGTCACAAATGGGACGGCTGCATCTGCAAAAGATGCGGCAACGTGACGTTGCATCCAACGCGGCCGCCACGCGGGAACGTGACGTTCCATCCAAAGCCGCCTTTATAGAACAATGCTATAATACAGACGTTTCTGCAACGGCGTGTCATATCTCGCGGGAACATAAGCTTTGTTTATTGCAAACGTCTGATTCGCGGCCGCCACGCGGCAGGAAGCGCGCCTTTGGAAAAGTCGGTTTTAAATGAAAGCTCGGTATAACGGCGCAACTTAACTCGCGGGAACATAAGTTTTGTTTATTTCAAACATCTGATTCGCGTATTGCCCCGTCGTGGCAACGACCGTCACGCTTGCGCAACAAAGCGCTCTGCCGAAGCAGAGCGCTTTTTGATTATGAATATAAAATCAAACCAACTCGATAACGGCCATTTCAGCGCCGTCGCCGCGGCGGGGGCCGATCTTGGTAACTCTTGTGTAGCCGCCCTTGCGGTCAGCGTACTTGGGAGCAATTTCCGAGAAAAGCTTGGACACAACATCCTCTTTTGTGACAAAAGCCATAACAAGGCGTTTGTTGTGGAGGGAGTCGGTTTTAGCGGTTGTAATCATCTTCTCGGCCATAGCCTGAACTTCCTTGGCACGAGTATTTGTTGTTTCGATTTTGCCGTTTTCGAGAAGGAAAGTAACCATTGCGCGGAGCATTGCTGTTCTCTGAGCGGTAGTTCTTCCCAGCTTTCTTGTACCTGGCATTTCTTTCACTCCTTTACCGTAGATTTAAAGGGATTTAGTAATTATTCGTCTTCCTTCTGAAGACTGAAACCGAGAGAATTAAGCTTCTGAACAACCTCTTCAAGGGATTTTCTGCCCAGGTTGCGAACCTTCATCATATCCTCCTCGGATCTGTTGATCAAATCTTCAACCGTGTTGATACCCGCACGCTTGAGGCAGTTGAACGAGCGAACCGAAAGATCGAGATCCTCGATAGTCATTTCAAGGATCTTCTCCTTGCCCTTGTCGTCCTTTTCGACCATTACCTCGGCTGAGGAAGCCTTGTCGGAGAGGTTGACAAAGAGGTTGAGGTGCTCGGTGAGTACCTTAGCCGCAAGAGAAACGGCCTCTTCCGCATTGATAACGCCGTTTGTCCATACGTCGAGAGTCAGCTTATCGAAGTCGGTGATCTGACCTACGCGGGTATTGTCAACTGTGTAGTTCACCTTTAACACAGGTGTATAGATAGAGTCGATCGGCAGAACACCGATGATGTTGTTGCCGCTGAGCTGCTTGTTGCGCTCGGAGGGAACGTAGCCTCTGCCCTTGTCAATAGTGATTTCCATGTTGAGCTTTGCGCCGTCGCCCAAAGTGGCGATGTGAAGCTCGGGATTGAGGATCTCAACCTCGTTGTCACCCTTGATGTCGGCAGCCGTTACCTCGCAGGGACCCTCGGCGTTGATCTCAACTACCTTGGGGCTTGTGTCAAACAGCTTGGCAACAAGACTTTTCATATTAAGCACAATTTCGGTAACGTCTTCCTTGACGCCCGGAATAGTTGAAAATTCGTGAAGAACGCCGTCAATCTTGATTGATGTGACAGCACAGCCTTCAAGTGAGGAAAGCAGCACTCTGCGAAGGCTGTTGCCGAGAGTGTTGCCGAATCCGCGCTCAAGCGGCTCGACAACGAACTTACCGTACTTTCCGTCCTCGGTTAATTCTGCGGTTTCAATTCTTGGCTTTTCAATTTCAATCATTCGCGAATCCTCCTCTTACATTATGCCGCCGTTAATATGGCGGGTATGTGTTTGTAATCCTGTGAAAAAAGATATAATAGATTACTTGGAGTACAACTCGACGATGAGGTGCTCTTCAACGGGATAGTCGATATCGTCCCTCTGGGGATTTGCAACTACCTTGCCGCCGAGGAGGTTTGCGTCCTTCTCAAGCCACTTGGGAGTTACCATTGAAGCGTTCTCACCCTCTGCGATAGCCTTGAATCTTGTTGTGGAACGGCTTGCTTCCTTAACGGCGATAACGTCGCCAACCTTTACAAGGTATGAAGGAATGTTTACCTTTTTGCCGTTCACGGTAAAGTGAGCGTGGTTAACAAGCTGTCTTGCCTCTCTTCTTGTAGCCGCAAGACCGAGACGATAGATTACGTTGTCAAGTCTGCGCTCAACGATCGAAAGCAGAGCCTCACCTGTTTTGCCCTCAGCCTTTTCCGCCTTCTCGTAGTAAGCGCGGAACTGCTTTTCAAGAATACCGTAAATAAACTTTACCTTCTGCTTCTCGGTGAGCTGCATGCTGTATTCGCTCTTTTTTCTTCTCATTTTGCCGCCGGGGTTTCTGTTTGAGGTCTTTTTGCTGTAACCCATTACAGCGGGAGAAATGCCAAGCGCTCTGCAACGCTTTGCGATTGGCTGCATATTCTTTGCCATTTAAAATTTCCTCCTTCTTTAATACTACACGCGTCTTCTCTTGGGAGGACGGCAGCCGTTGTGAGGAATGGGAGTAACGTCTTTGATCATTGTTACCTCAAGGCCTGCGGTCTGCAATGCTCTGATCGCAGCCTCTCTGCCCTGTCCCGGTCCCTTAACGTACACTTCAACGTACTTCATACCGTGCTCCATTGCTGCCTTGGCTGCTGTTTCAGCTGCTGACTGAGCGGCAAAGGGAGTAGACTTTTTGCTTCCTCTGAATCCCAGCTCGCCTGCGCTTGCCCAGGATACAGCGTTGCCCTGTGTATCGGAAATAGTGACAATTGTGTTGTTGAATGTTGACTGGATATGCGCCGCGCCTCTTTCGATGTGCTTACGCTCACGACGACGGCGAATTACTTTTTTACCACCTTTGGGTGCTGCCATAATACCGTGCCTCCTTATTTCTTCTTATTGGCCATAGTTTTACGGGGACCTTTGCGGGTACGAGCGTTGGTCTTTGAACGCTGACCTCTTACGGGAAGTCCCTTTCTGTGACGAACGCCACGGTAACAGCCAATATCGATAAGTCTTTTGATATCATAAGCGATGTCGCGGCGGAGGTCACCCTCTACGCGGCAGTGATGCTCGATGTACTCTCTGAGCTTTGATACGTCTTCTTCTGTCAAATCTCTGACACGAGTGTCAGGATTAACGCCTGTTGCAGCAATAATGTCTGTTGCAGTCTTTCTGCCGATACCGAAAATGTAAGTTAAACCGATTTCAACTCTTTTATCTCTCGGCAGGTCAACACCTGCTATACGAGCCATTCAGTTGCACCTCCATATAGAATTTAAGATAATTTTTAATTGTTTTGCGGACAAATGCCGACTTTGAGTGTGGAGAGCGGAGTGTTGAGAGTGGAGTGAAGGGTAGCTTCGCTCCGATTTATATATCTTAACTCTAAACTCTTAACTCTAAACTCTGAATAATCAGCCCTGGCGCTGTTTATGCTTGGGGTTATCGCAGATAACAAGGATCTTGCCCTTTCTCTTGATTACCTTGCACTTGTCGCACATTTTCTTTACTGAAGGTCTGACTTTCACTTATAATCATTCCTTTCTTCAAAATGGTGTGTTTGGAAAAGCTTACTTACTTCTCCATGTAATTCTTCCTCTTGTCAGGTCATACGGAGACATCTCCACGGTGACCTTGTCGCCCGGCAAAATGCGGATGAAGTTCATCCTCAGCTTGCCTGAAATAACAGCTAAAATCACGTGACCGTTTTGCAGCTCTACCTTGAACTGGGTGTTTGGCAGAGCCTCGCGTACGATACCTTCTACTTCAATGACATCCTGTTTGGACATAAGCTTAACCTCCGTTAAATTCGCGTAATGCTTTTCTTAATTGCGGATTGGTTTCTATCGAACCCTGATAAACAGTATTAGTGGGCGCCAGATGTATCAGTTTTTTCCGCTTGGGAGACTGAATCCGCCGCCTTTTTCCGTCTGCTATAAGCGCGTAGGAACCCTCAACGCCGAGCACAACAAAAAATCCGTCCTTGTCACGTCCCGCGAGCGCCCTTACGACGCTGCCCTTTTGTATGGTCATAATACATCCTTTACTCACATATGGTCAGAATCCTCGGACCGTCGGGAGTGATTGCGACTGTGTGTTCAAAATGAGCCGAAAGCTTGCCGTCAAGGGTGACGACCGTCCATTTATCGCCCAGAACACGCGTGTGATGTGTGCCCTCGTTAACCATGGGTTCGATGGCAATTGTCATTCCCGGCAAAAGCTTAAAGCCTCTGCCGCGTGTACCGTAGTTTGGTACGCTTGGGTCTTCGTGCAGTTTCGCACCTACGCCGTGGCCCGTATAATTTCGTACCACCGAGTAACTGCGAGCTTCGACATACTCCTGAACCGCGCTGCCTATATCGCCGATGCGGTTTTGCGCCTGCGCCTGTTTAATTCCCTCATACAGGCTTTCCTTGGTGGCGTCAAGCAGCCTTTGAGCGTTTTCGCTTATCTTGCCGCAGGGAAAGGTATAGGCGTTGTCGCCGTGAAATCCCCTGTAGTAAGCGCCCACGTCAATGCTTACTATGTCGCCCTCCTTAAGAACGGCGGTTTTTGCGGGTATGCCATGGATAACCACACTGTTTACGGAAATGCATGCGCTTGCGGGAAAGCCGCCGTAACCGAGAAACGAGGGCTTGGCGCCCTGTTTCTCGATATACTTACGGACAATTGTATCGATTTCATAGGTGGAGATACCGGGCTTTACAGCCTCTCCCGCAGCACGCAGCGCCTCAGCGGAAATTCTGCAGGCGTCTTTCATAAGCGAAAGTTCCCGTGCTGTTTTGATTGATACCATGCTTAAGCCTCTATAGCCTTGAGTACAGCCTCTGTAGTAGCTTCTACAGTGTCCTGTCCTTTAACGTTGACAAGCTTACCCTGCTTGTCATAGTAGTTGGCGAGGGGCTCCGTCTCTTTGTGATACACAGCAAGACGGGCAAGCACGGTGTCGGGGTGGTCGTCCTTGCGCTGAACAAGGGTGCCGCCGCAATCGTCGCAGATACCCTCTACCTGAGGCTTTAAGCTCTCGGTGTGATAAGGTCTGCCGCAATCCTGGCAAACACGGCGTCCGGACATACGCTTGGTGATGACCTCGTCGGGCACGTCGATGTTGATGACGTACTGGATGTCAACGCCCATGGTGTCCAGAGCCTCGGCCTGGGAATGGTTCTGGGGAAGCCGTCGAGGATAAAGCCGTTCTTGCAGTCGTCCTCGGAAAGTCTTTCCTTGACGATGCCGATGACTACCTCGTCGGGAACCAGCTTGCCGTCGTCCATGTAGGACTTCGCCTTCAAGCCCAGTTCGGTGCCGTTTTTCAGCGCTTCACGAATCATGTTTCCGGTTGAAATAGTGGGAATAC
>CAZVSQ010000043.1:0-11132 GCA_964629925.1 uncultured Ruminococcus sp. | reverse complement strand
CTTGTGCCGCACACGGCGTATTCGTCAACTCTGTAAGCATTATTAAACAGGATCTGAATTGAATCAAGGCTGTTTTCCTGCATAAAGGCGTCCATTTTGCGCTTGGTAGACCACCAGTAATCGTGATTGCCCTTTAAGAGCAGCTTTTTACCCGGCAGATCATGGATAAATCTGAAATCATCAAGCGTATGCTCAAGCTTCATTGCCCAGGAAATATCACCGGCGAGTACAACGGTGTCGTCGTCACGAACAAGCTTTTTCCAGTTTTCTTCAAGACGCTGAACATAATCGTTCCAGCCGCTGAATATATCCATGGGCTTATCTTCACCCAATGATAGGTGAAGATCGCCCAAAGCGAACAAAGACATTACTCTATCCCGAGAGCCGCAAGAACATACTTCGGCATATCGTCAACCGCGGTTACATCGCTGAAACGCGCCTTTTTATCCTTAAGGCTTGCAAGCGGAGCGGGAACCGGCATATTGGTGAGCTCGTTTAATGCGTCTACCATATCGAATTCTGTTTCAGGCAGCTTCATGTCCGGAGCGACCGCCGTAAGAACAGATTTAGAGAACTTATACGGGCTTGCGGTCGAAGCTATCACGGCAGGAGTTTTATCGCCTGTCTTGCATACATACTGCTCATATACATTGACCGCAACGGCGGTGTGAGTATCGCAGAGATAGCCGTTCTGCTTAAACAGTCTGCTTATAGTATTCTGAGTCTGCTCATCATTGCAGAAGCCGCCGTAGAATTTATCGTTGATAATAGCCTTGACCTTAGCGCTCACTTCATACCTGCCATCGGTTTTAAGCGCTGTCATCCATTCGTGGGTGGTTTTATCGCTGTTGTCTGCGAGTTTATAAAGAAGGCGCTCAAGGTTGCTTGAAACAAGAATATCCATTGAAGGCGACATTGTGGTATAGAACTGCCTGTTCTTATCATAAACGCCTGTGTTAATGAAATCTGTAAGCACGTTGTTAGAGTTCGACGCGCAGATGAATTTTGCAATTGGAAGTCCCATAAGGCTTGCATAATAAGAGGCGAGAATATTACCGAAGTTACCTGTGGGAACAACGACGTTGATTTTCTCTCCAAGGCTGATTTTTCCGTCGTTTACCATATCGCAGTAAGCAGAGATATAGTAAACGATCTGAGGAAGCAGTCTGCCCCAGTTTATTGAGTTAGCGGATGAGAAAAGCATATTGTTCTCGGCAAGCTTTTCTGCGATTTCAGGTGTTGTAAAGATTTTCTTTACGCCTGTCTGAGCGTCGTCAAAATTGCCCTCGATAGCGCATACGGTTACGTTAGCGCCCTCCTGAGTATTCATCTGGTGCTTCTGCATGGGGCTTACGCCGTCAACAGGATAAAAAACGATTATTTTTGTATGCTCAACATCCTTAAATCCCTCAAGAGCCGCCTTACCGGTATCGCCTGATGTAGCTACAAGAATTACAGCGTCCTTGCCGTCATATGTTTTTTTAAGAGATTTTGTAAGCAGATGAGGAAGTATTTGCAGCGCCATATCCTTAAACGCACATGTGGGGCCGTGCCAGAGCTCCAGAATATTAAGCTCAGTTTCGCCAAGCTGAGAATACGCCAGAGGAGCGGGATTGGCTCCGCCGAATTTTTCTGCCGTATATGCCTTTTCAACGCACTCGTCAATTTCTTCTTTTGTAAAGTCTGTCAGAAAAGCCGAAAATACTTTTTTGGCTCTGCCCTTGTAATCTTCATTTAAAAGAGCTTTAAAGGTTTCGGTATCAAATTTTGGGAATTCCTGAGGTACAAACAGTCCTCCGTCCTTTGAGATACCCTGCGCGATCGCCTGTGCAGCGGAAACGACCTCGGACGAGTTTTGCGTGCTGTTATATAACATACAAATCTTCCTTTCTGTTGCTGTTATCTTGATAAACAACTATTTATTTTACTACAAACTTCCTTAATTGTCAAAGTTTTAAAAGAAATTCAAAGCGTAATTATAAAAAATATTATATATCGACCTAATAAAAAGCGTTTTCTATATAATTTAGCCTCAAAAGCTTTAAGGTATCTTTATCGGTGATAACCTCACAAACGTCAAACCTGCAAAACATCTGATAATCTTTCTCGGTTATGTACGCATGCGCAGCCTTGATTATCCTCTGACGCTTTCTGAAATCGACCGCTTCATACGGCTGAGTCATTGATTTATAATGCCTCGTTTTCACTTCAACAAAACATAATATATTTTCTTTTACGGCTATAATATCAATTTCTCCGAAGGGCTTTTTATAATTCCTGTCAAGAATTTTAAAGCCGTGCTTTTTCATGTATTTTGCGCAGTATTCCTCTCCTGCGTCACCCGTCTGCTTTTTTGAAAACAAACTCATTTTAATATCTTTCCCAGAAAACTCATTCTGTGATACGGACACGGCCCGAATTCCTTTAACGCCTCAACATGGAGTTTTGTTCCGTAGCCTTTATGCTTATCAAAGTGGTACTGCGGATACTCCTTGGCGTATTCGAACAACAGCCTGTCCCTTGAAACCTTCGCAAGAATCGAAGCGCAGGCGATCGACATTGATTTAGCGTCTCCTTTAACTATATACTCGCTGTCTATTGATAAATCGGGAAGGCGGTTGCCGTCGATCATAGCGAAATCGGCTTTGACGTCAAGCCCTTCTACAGCACGCTTCATGGCGAGCATTGTAGCGTTGAGGATGTTAATCTCCTCGATTTCCTGAACACTCGCGCACGCTATAGAATATGATACCGCCTCAGCCTTTATTACCTCATACAAAGCCTCGCGCTTTTTTTCGGTAAGCTTTTTGGAGTCGTTTACTCCCTCGATAACCTTGCCCCTCGGCAGGATAACAGCGGCCGCGCATACCGGCCCCGCAAGCGGACCTCTGCCGGCTTCATCAACTCCGCAAATACTCGTATACCCTTTTTCAAAGGCTTTTTCTTCAAATTCCAACCAATTCATTTTAACTCTCCGTTTGGCATTTCAACCGTTATTCTTCCGAGCTTAGCCGAGCGGAATTCGTCGAGCAGCATAATAGCAGCGCGCTCGGTGTCGATCTCGCCGCCCGAGATGAGCATTCCGCGCTTTTGTCCGATAATACTGAGCAGCTCATGTGATTCTATGGTGTCAAGCTCCGTATCTTCAAGCTTGAATCTCGAAATAAAATCAGCGGGCTTGAGCTCTTTAAGGAAGTCAAGCAGCCTCATAGCCAAAAGCTCAACATCAACGACCTGATCCTTTACGGCGCCGGTAAATGCAAGGTGCTCGCCTACGATTTTATCGTCAAAGCGCGGCCACAAAACACCGGGAGTGTCAAGCATTTCAAGGTTTTTGCTTATTGTAAACCATTGATTACCTCTTGTAACACCCGGGCGATCCTCTACCTTTGCCCTGTTTTGCTTAGCTATTTTATTGATAAAGGACGACTTGCCAACATTTGGAATGCCGACGATCATAATCCTCATCATAGGATTTTTCATGCCCTTTGCCTGCAATCTCTGTATTTTATCCTTCATTACGGTATTGACGGCAGCCGGGAATTTGTTTAAGTTCCTTCCGCTTTTGCAGTCAACGGCAATTGCGGTAATGCCCTGTTTAGCGTAGTGATCTATCCACATTTTAGTAGCGGTCTGATTAGCCATATCGCATTTATTGAGCAGAATAACCCTAGGTTTATTCTGAATAAGCTTATTTAGGTCGGGGTTGCGGCTGCTTATCGGGATCCTCGCGTCAATGATCTCCGCCACGGCGTCAACCAGCTTAAGGCTTGACTGTATCTGCCGTTTTGTTTTTGTCATGTGACCCGGGAACCACTGAATATATTGCATATCACTCATATAAAACCTCTTTTGAAAAAAAGCTTATTTCCATGTTTACAGAAATAAGCTTTGTGTTTACTATTAGTAGTATAGATAACCGATGTGATTGAACGGGAAAGCAACAACCTGCGCTTTACCGATAACATTTTTTGTGTCGATCAAACCGATCTTCGGATTTCGGCTGTCCATAGACACGCCTCTGTTGTCGCCCATTACAAACAATTTTCCTTCGGGTATAACAAAATTGCCGCCGTCGTCGGGAGTGATGACCTTTTCGATATCCTCTTGACTTCCTATTCCGGAGAAGGTCGTACCTTTGATATACGGTTCTGATAATTCTATACCGTCAACATATATCTTCTCGTTTTTGAAATCGAGCTTGACCGTCTGCCCTTCGGTAGCGATAACACGCTTTATAATAGGCTTGGAATAATCCTGCGCGTGTGAAATGACAATTATATCATCGTTGTGCGGTGTGTAAAACAGGTCGGTAACGATTACCTTGTCCTGATTTGATAGAGTGTCCATCATCGAGGTTCCGTCGACCTCAACAATACGGACAAAGAATGTCAGACAGAAAACAACAATTACAATTGCGAAAATGACACAGCGTATCCAGTCGTAAACACCTGAAGCTCCCCCGTCGGGATTAACAACTTCAAATTTTTCTTTTTCCTTATTCTCAGCTTCTGCGGTATCATCAAACACAGCCCTGAATTCCTTTTGAAACTCATCGTCAGCTTTGGAATTCTCGTCATTATTGCTGATAGAATCGGAATCGATACCCGAATCGCCTTCATCATTCAATAAGCTGTTTATATACTCATCAGAATCATATTTGCTCAATATCGTCACCTGCTTTACACGACAACAGTAGTTTTTGTTATACTATATATCTAATAAATTTTATCAGATAATAGTATAAAAGGGAACCGAATCAGTTCCCTTTCAGACTATTCGAGAATTACTTACGAATCTGCTCCTTGACCTTAGCAGCCTTACCAACTCTGTCACGCAGGTAGTAGAGCTTGCTTCTGCGAACCTTACCGTAACGAACAACCTTAATGTCCTTTACGTTGGGAGAATGCAGAGGGAAAACTCTTTCAACGCCAACACCGTAAGCAACACGTCTAACGGTGAAGGTCTCGGCAACGCCGCTGCCCTTTTTGGCAATAACGGTGCCCTCGAACATCTGAATTCTCTCTCTTTCGCCTTCGCGAATGTTTACCGATACCCTGATGGTATCACCGATGCTGAACTCGGGAGTAGTCTCTTTAACCGAGCCCGCAGCGATCGTTTTTAATGCGTCCATTTTTATCCTCCTAATTTTCCCGATATTCTTACCCATTGGCAGCGGACTATCAGCTTCATATTGAACGGCAAAGCCGTTTTGTGAATCGCGTCGCGAGTAACGACGGTCTCAAACACTAAATTATAATATCATAAAAGGAAATATAATTCAAGTGTTTTTTTGAAAAACTTGAAATTATTTACTTATATTACTTAATTTATTTATAAACTCCTTAAAATATGGCGGCAAATCAGAAGTAAACTCCATATATTCATTGGTTTTAGGATGAACAAAACCGATTTTTCGAGCGTGAAGGCACTGACCGATAAAGGTTACCTTTTCATTCTTAACTCCGTAAACCGGATCTCCCGAAACCGGATGCCCGATATAAGCCATGTGAACGCGAATTTGGTGAGTTCTGCCCGTTTCCAGAATGCATTTAATGTGAGTATACCCTTTATACCAGCTGATGACCTCGTAATGAGTGACCGCGTTTTTGCTGTTCTTTTGTGTAACGCACATTTTTTTGCGGTCGACCGGGTGTCTGCCGATGGGAGCGTCAACAACTCCCCTGTCATCCTTCAAAGAGCCGTAAACAACCGCTTCATATTCCCTTGTGAATGAATGAGCTTTGATTTGCTCGGCAAGCTTTTGGTGAGCAAGGTCATTTTTGGCTACTATAAGCAAACCGCTTGTATCCTTGTCGATTCTGTGGACGATTCCCGGGCGAAGAACGCCGTTAATGCCCGAGAGGCTGTCTCCGCAGTGCCAGAGCAAAGCGTTTACAAGCGTGCCCTCGTAATTTCCGGCAGCCGGATGAACTACCATGCCCTTGGGCTTGTTGACTACAAGAAGGTCGACGTCCTCATAAACTATATCAAACGGTATATTCTCAGCCTTAGCTTCATAAGGAACAGGCTCAGGCACAAAAACGCAAACAATATCTCCTATACTCAGCTTCTGTTTTTTGTTGGACGGTTTTCCGTTTACTGTAACGTTTTCGCTTTCAATCAGGTTTACAGCCATGCTGCGAGAAAGACCTATTTCAGCCGCCGATAAAAACTTATCGAGCCTTACGCCGTTTTCATTGCAGGTAAGCTTATGCTCAGTCATTTTGCAAGTCCTTTTTTTTATCCTTTTTGTCAGCGAAAAACAGCAGATAAACAGCAAGCAGGATAACGCCTATCGTTATGCAGTAATCGGCAAAATTACATACGGGTTTAAAGAATGAAAGGCTAAGATAATCAACAACATAGTGATAGCAAATGCGGTCGATAAGGTTGCCTATTCCGCCTCCCACAATCAGCGCTACAGTAATATAAAACAGCTTGCTGTCGGGGCGCTTTTTAAACATATAAATAATGATAGCGGTCAGCATTAACACAGTCAAAACAATAAACAGCCACTGCATTCCCGAGAACATTCCGAAGGCAACGCCGTCGTTTCTGACATGGGTTATTTTGAAAACATCGCCAAGAACGTTTATATTCTCATTGAGCGCTACGTTATTGACAATAAGATATTTAATCAACTGGTCGATTCCCGCAAGAGCCAAACCAATGGCAAGAGCGACATATGGCATAAGTATACCTCCGTATATATCAATAAATCGGTGCAATAAAATCACACCGATTTATCAAAAGATTTATTTTAAGATATCGCAGCAGCGTGCGCAAAGTGTCGGATGAGTGCTGTTTTGACCGACTGTTTTGCTGATTGCCCAGCAGCGCTCACATTTTTCGCCTTCCGCCTTCTCGACTTTGATTTCAAGCTCGGAACCATTCTCCTCAATTGCGACGTCGCTAACAATGAACGCGGAAGCAAGCTCTGGCTCAGCCTTCTTTAAGAAGTCGAGCTTTTCACCGCCCGCGCAAAGAGTGATCTTCGCTTCAAGCGAGCTCTTGATCGCCTTTTCTTTGATCATAGGCTCAAGCGCTTTCTTAACGTCATCTCTGAGAGCGTGTATCTCGTCCCAGAATGCCATAAAGCCGTCGTCGATTGCAATATCGAGCTTTTCTGGCATATCGTTATAAATAACGTGCTCCGCCTTGTCGGATGACGAATGAGGCATATATTTCCAAATCTCATCTGAAGTATACGCAAGGATCGGCGCAAGCATACGCGTCATCGCGTTAAGAATCAGATAAATAGCTGTCTGAGCGGCCTTGCGCGATTTGCTGTTAGCCTTTTCGGTATAAAGTCTGTCTTTGAGAACGTCAAGATAGAAGTTTGACATATCAACAACACAGAAGTTGTGGATGCTGTGATATACAATATGGAACTCATATTTATCGTAAGAAGCCTTAACCTTGTCGATAAGGTTGTTGAGCGTTGCGATCGCCCACTTGTCAATAGGAAGCAGATCGTTCAAATCAACCATCTCGGTCTCGGGATCAAAATCAGAGAGGTTGCCGAGAATATATCTGGCGGTATTTCTGATCTTTCTGTAAGCCTCAGAACGCTGCTTAAGGATCTCCATCGAGATGTTAACATCAGACTGATAGTCGCAGGAAGCAACCCAAAGTCTGAGTACATCAGCGCCGAACTGCTTGATTACCTCCTGAGGCGAAATGCCGTTGCCGAGAGATTTACTCATCTTGCGCTTTTCCATATCGAGGATCATGCCGTGAGTAAGAACAGTTCTGTAAGGAGCGACGCCTGTTGTGGCAACCGAGGTGAGCAGTGAGGACTGGAACCAGCCTCTGTACTGATCGTTGCCCTCGAGATATAAGTCGGCGGGGAATCCGAGGTAATCACGGCGTTTGCATACCGCGGTATGTGAGGAACCGCTGTCGAACCATACGTCCATGATATCTTTTTCTTTATCAAAAGCCTGTGATCCGCATTTGGGGCATTTTGTACCTTCGGGCAGGATCTCGGAAGTGTCATGGTCAAACCACGCGTTTGAACCCTCTTTGCCGAACAGGTCGGCAACCGCGAGCATTGCTTCCTTATTGATATAGGGCTCGCCGCAGTCCTTGCAATAGAAAATCGGGATCGGTACGCCCCACTTGCGCTGACGTGAAATACACCAGTCTTTTCTGTCGCGTACCATTGAGGTGATCCTGTCTTTGCCCCAGGCAGGGATCCACTCAACGGTATTGATAGCGTCAACCGCTTCATCCTTAAAGTCATCTACCGAGCAGAACCACTGATCGGTTGCGCGGAACAGGATAGGCGATTTACATCTCCAGCAATGCGGATACTGGTGGATGATCTTCTTAAGAGCGAATAAAGCTCCCGTAGCGTCAAGCTTGATAGCGATTTTCTTATTTGCTTCGTCCGTAGTAAGGCCGGCAAACTCGCCTGCTTCCTCAGTGAGAACGCCGTCGCCGTTCACGGGACAAATAACCGGGATCTCGGGATAGTTACGGCATACATTATAGTCGTCAACACCGTGACCGGGCGCGGTGTGTACGCAGCCGGTACCGCTTTCAAGAGTAACATGCTCTCCTACGATCAGCATCGATTCGCGGTCGAGGAACGGATGCTGTGTTTTCATATACTCCAACTCGCTGCCCTTGATAGTAGCAACGACTTCGTAATCAGTAATCTCGGCCTCAGCCATAGCTGACTGATACAGATCGGTAGCCATCACATAGTATTCTTCATTGTGCTTGATGATAGAATACTCATAGCGGGGACCGACGCAGATAGCGACGTTAGCCGGAAGCGTCCAAGTTGTGGTAGTCCAAATTACAAAATATACCTTCGAAGGGTCGATACCCATTGCGGCAAATTTACCGAGGTCGTCGGTTACTTGGAATTTAACGTAGATGGAATGGCAGGGATCCTCTGCGTATTCAATTTCAGCCTCGGCAAGCGCTGTTTTGCACTCGGGGCACCAATAAACCGGCTTTAAACCGCGGTAGATATAACCCTTGTCCGCCATTTCGGCAAATACCTTGATCTGTTCAGCCTCAAATTCATGTGTCAAGGTGATATAAGGATGATCCCATTCGCCGATTGCGCCTAACCGCTTGAACTGCTCGCGCTGGTCGTTTATATAACCGGTAACGAATTCCTCGCAGAGCTTGCGGAGCTCAACAACAGAGATGTCGGCAGAGCTGCCGATACCAGCCTTCTGCCTTGCCTTAAGCTCGGTGGGCAGACCGTGAGTATCCCATCCGGGAACATACGGAGATTTAAAGCCCGCCATGTTTTTGTAGCGGACAATAAAGTCCTTAAGTATTTTGTTGAGCGCGTGACCGAGGTGGATGTCGCCGTTAGCGTACGGAGGGCCGTCGTGAAGCACAAACATCGGTTTGCCTTCATTAAGCTCCATCAGTTTTTCATATACTTTTTCATCATCCCACTGCTTAAGCATAACGGGCTCGCTTTTAGGGAGTCCCGCACGCATAGGAAAATCGGTTTTGGGAAGATTTAGAGTAGCGTTATAATCCTTACAATCTTTACACATATGTTATGATCTCTCCAATTAAATTACAGTATAAGAAGACGTTTATTCGTCTGAAACGTCGTAATTATCACCGAATTTCAGGTGATTGAATTTTCCCGGGCGCTTGATAGCAACGCGGGTAGTAGCGTCGGTTACCTTGGGAACCTCTGCTTTGGGAGCGGGCACGGGTGCGGGCTCAGCAGCAGGCGCGGGAGCCGGAGCGGGTGCAGGAGCTTCAGCAGCTACGGGCTCGGTGGGATACTTTTCATCGAGCTCCTGACGGCTGTTCTCTACATCGGTAGTAGTAGGAAGGTCGTCGATTGATTTGATATGCTTTGTATAAAGCGCTATCAGTTCATTTCTGAGGTCAACAGCGTCAGCCTGGAGGCGGAGATACTTGTCCTTTTCAAGAGCGGTTGTTTTGTTAGCCTCGGCAACAAGGTTCTGAGATTTTTCCTCAGCGTCTCTGAGAATTTTAGCTGCCTTTTCCCTGGCCTCTTTAATGCAGGCGTCAGACATCTTCTGCGATGTGAGCAGAGCGTTTCTTACCGTTTCCTCGTCTTCTTTGTATTCCTCAAGACGGGTAGCAAGTCTGTCGATTTTATGAACAAGATTTGTTTTTTCTTTCTTTTGCTGCTCAAAGGTTGCTATTACCTCATCAATAAAAGCATCAACATCCTCAGCTCTGTAACCGCCGCTGCGGGATGCTTTTCTAAAGCTGATATTTTTGATTTCATCAATTGTAAGCATTTTCTTCTACTCTCCTTATCTATAGTGAATGATTGAAATCCTGATTCGGTGCTTTTTTGTTTCTCCAAGAACACCGTTGATCACATATTTGCCCTTACCCCTTATAGTAAGCACATCTTTTACATCTGCCTGTCTGCTTGAGTTTTGACATTCAAGATGATTGAGCGTTACATTACCCGTTTGGATAACGCGCTTTGAATTTTCACGGGATAAACCTGTAACCGCAGATACAACCGCATCCAGTCTTAAGGAAGGGACGGTATATTCCTTTTCTTCAAAGCCTCTGCCCTTCGGCAGATCCTCAGCGTCTGAAACAGATACCTTTACTCCGACATTCCCGACTTTATAAACCTGTGAGATGACATAATCACTTATTTCGCTTTTGACAAATACGACGCAGCGGCCGTCCTCAACCAGAATATCGCCTACGGTTTCGCGCTCAATGCCGAGAGACATAAGCGAGCCGAGAAAATCTCTGTGAGTCAGCCTGTCGGTTTTGCGAAAAGCAAAATCAATTGCCGCGATCGGAAAAGGCTTATCTTCATCAAAAAACAGACCAAGCATTTTTCGTTCGGCAGTTTCATAACCGCCGAAAAAAGCATATGATTTAAAGCCGATGCTGTCCAAATGCACATTAGCTATCGCCTGTTCCCTCTCGCTGAAAAACGGAAAGAAGTACGGCTGCTGACGTTTATTGCAGAGATAAACACCGTCATCAAGCTTGGACAGAAAAAGTTTGTCGTTATCAGAAGTATACGCCACTGTTCTCAAGCTCGTCCAACAGGTCGTCGCCTGTAAGATCAACGTTGCTCGGAATAATAATATATGTATTTGTGGCTACTCTTTTGATTTTGCCGTTATTTGCATATG
>CAZVSQ010000042.1:0-11673 GCA_964629925.1 uncultured Ruminococcus sp. | reverse complement strand
CGTCAGATTCAGGCATTTTATCAACTAAAAAAACTGTCATTCACGAATTAATTTGGCAAAATGCTATTAATTTGTTTACAGAATTATAACATCTCTTGATTTTTGGCTTAAACAGTGCTATTCTTGGTCTGCTAATTAAGGAGATGTTAAAATTGAACATTAAAACAAAGGTAATCAGTATTTCAATCGCGGTATTTATGCTGCTCAGCGTTGCTGCATTAAGCGTTACCGCAGTAAACGCGGCTGAAACAGCCGAAACTACCGAGGCTACAACAACAGCTGTCACAAACACTACCGACGCTGTAAGCTCCACCGCTGATTCGGCTTCACCCGACTCAACAAACGATTCAGCAAACGGCGCGATCGCTACAGGCGAGCCCGCTATGTGGGCTGCAGGCTTTGCGATGTTAGCTGCCGCTTCCGGCGCTGTTCTGTTTGTTGCTACCCGCGGCAAGGAAAATGACTGAGCCTGATTTATGAATCAAACCGCCGTTTACTCCGTTTTCGCACTGACGATTTCGGAAAGCGGCGGTTTTCTTTTTTATTTATACGGTTGAAATATTCCGAATCAAGTGTTATAATCTAAAAAAAGCAATCGAAAGGATCGATTCCCATGAAAAGTGATGCAGTAAGAACTCCAATAAAATGCGCCCCTCAGCGTTCGCTGTTCCGCGCTCTGGGCATGACTGAGGAGGAGCTTCAAAAGCCGCTTATCGGTATTGTAAGCTCTTACAACGAGATCGTGCCCGGTCACATGAATATCGACAAAATCGTAAACGCGGTCAAAACAGGCGTAGCGATGGCAGGCGGCAACCCCGTTGTGTTCCCGGCTATCGCGGTCTGCGACGGTATTGCAATGGGCCACACCGGCATGAAATACTCGCTTGTAACCCGCGACCTCATCGCCGATTCAACCGAGGCAATGGCTATTGCCCACGCTTTTGACGCGCTTGTAATGGTGCCCAACTGCGACAAAAACGTTCCCGGTCTGCTTATGGCGGCGGCTCGCCTTAACATTCCAACGATATTTGTCAGCGGCGGCCCCATGCTCGCCGGACGTTTTGCAGGCCATAAAACCAGCCTTTCAAGCATGTTTGAGGCGGTAGGCTCCTACAATTCGGGCAAGATCACCCTCGACGAGCTCGACGAATACGAAAACAAGGCTTGTCCCAGCTGCGGCTCATGCTCTGGCATGTACACCGCAAACTCAATGAACTGCCTCACCGAGGTTCTGGGCATGGGCTTGCGCGGCAACGGAACCATCCCTGCCGTATATTCCGAGAGGATCCAGCTTGCAAAGCACGCCGGCATGAAGATCATGGAGCTGCTTGAAAAGGACATCAAGCCCCGCGACATCATGACCGAGGACGCTTTCCGCAACGCGCTCACAATGGATATGGCGCTTGGATGCTCAACCAATTCAATGCTCCACCTGCCCGCTATCGCTCACGAGTGCGGTATCGACCTCAATCTTGACATAGCGAACGAGATCTCCGCAAAGACGCCTAACCTCTGTCACCTCGCTCCGGCGGGAAGAACCTACATGGAGGATCTCAACGAGGCAGGCGGCATTTACGCGGTCATGAACGAGATAAACAAGCTCGGTCTGCTCAACACCGACCTCATCACCTGCACAGGCAAGACCGTTGCCGAGAATATAGCGGGCGTTCAGAACAAGAATCCCGAAGTTATCCGTCCCGTTGAAAAGCCCTACAGCCCAACAGGCGGCATTGCCGTACTGCGCGGAAACCTTGCTCCCGACAGCGGCGTTGTAAAGCGCTCTGCCGTTGCTCCCGAAATGCTCAAGCACTCGGGCCCCGCAAAGGTATTTGACTGTGAGGAAGACGCTATGCAGGCTATCACCGACGGATTTATCCAGGAGGGCGACGTTGTAGTTATCCGATACGAGGGACCCAAGGGCGGCCCCGGAATGCGCGAAATGCTCAATCCTACCTCCGCTATCATGGGACGCGGTCTCGGCAGCTCGGTAGCGCTCATCACCGACGGACGCTTTTCGGGCGCGACACGCGGCGCGTGCATAGGCCATATCAGCCCCGAGGCGGCTGTGGGCGGTCCCATAGCGCTTGTTGAGGACGGCGACATCATCGAGATCAACATTCCCGAGAACACCATCACCCTTAACGTAAGCGACGAGGAGCTGGCTAAGCGCAGAGCCGAATGGAAGCCCAGAGAGCCGAAGATCACCACGGGCTATTTGGCACGCTACGCAAAGCTCGTTTCATCGGGCGCTCAGGGTGCGGTGCTGTCATAAGATGATTTGAATTATTCAGGGTTCGAGAAATTCGAGCCCTGTTATATTTTTATGTTGATGAATCGGAAAAAAAGGTGTACAATAGTTCTATCCACCAACCACCAACCATTAACCATTGATCACTAAAAATGTTTAAACTTCGACGATTTTTAAAGGACTACAAAAAAGAATGCATAATAGGACCGCTTTGCAAGCTGCTTGAGGCGATTCTGGAGCTGTTTGTGCCGCTTGTTATGGCGAACATCATCGACGTGGGTATCAATGAGCTGCACGACGCCGGCTATGTCTGGCGCATGGGCGGCTTGCTTGTGCTGCTTGCCGTTCTGGGCTGGTCAAGCGCCATGTTCACCCAGTATTTCGCTTCAAGGGCTTCTCAGGGAGCGGGCACAAAAATCAGGCGGGCGCTGTTTGAGCACATCAATACGCTCTCGCACGCCGAGCTTGACAGGCTCGGCACTCCGTCGCTTATAACGCGCATTACCAACGACACAAATCAGGTGCAGCAGAGCATAGCCATGATGATCCGCCTGCTTACGCGCGCGCCGTTTATAATCGCGGGTTCGCTTGTTATGGCGATGACGATAAATCTTAAGCTGTCGCTCATCTTCTTCGGGGCGGCGCTGCTTATCGCGCTGACGCTGTATCTTGTCATGACGCGCAGCGTGCCTATCTTTTCGGCAATGCAGAAAAAGCTCGATAAAATCGGGCTTATCGCGCGCGAGAACCTCTCGGGCAACCGCGTTATCAGGGCGTTTTCAAAGCAGAAAACCGAGTGCGAGCGCGTTGACGGCGCGACCGAGGACTTGGCAAAAACTTCAATCAGGGTAAGCTGCCTTTCGGCGCTGCTCAGCCCCGTTACTTACGCCGTTACCGACGCGGCGATTATCCTTATCGTCTGGTTCGGCGCGGTGGAGGTAAACGCAGGCGGAATGAAAACGGGCGACATAGTGGCGCTTGTAAGCTACATGACGCAGATCTTGCTTGCCATGGTAGTTGTAGCTAACCTTGTGATTTTAATGACGCGTTCATCGGCCTGCGCCAAGCGAATCAACGAGGTCTTTGACACCGAGCCGAGCGTGACCGAGAAGAATCACGGCGAGGTTGAAATCGACGGGTCGGCTCCCAAAATCCAGTTTGAGCATGTCAGCTTTAACTACAATACCGACGGCGACGACGAGCTCAGCGACATCAGCTTTGAGGTAAAAAGAGGCAGCACTGTAGGCATAATCGGCGGAACGGGCAGCGGCAAAAGCACGCTTATAAGCCTTATTCCGCGCTTTTATGACGTCAGCTCGGGCTGTGTGCGCGTTGACGGCGTCGACGTAAGGGACTACTCCTTCAAGCAGCTCAGAAAACAAATGGGTATCGTGCCGCAGCAGAGCGTTCTGTTCAGCGGCAGTATCCGCGACAATATGAAGTGGCAGGACAAAAACGCCACGGACGAACAGATAATCAAAGCGCTGAAAACGGCTCAGGCGTACGAGTTTGTAAGCAAGCTTCCGCAGGGGCTTGACTCCCGCGTTGAGCAGGGTGGCAAAAACTTCAGCGGCGGACAGCGGCAGAGGCTCTGCATAGCAAGGGCGCTTGTAAAGGCGCCTAAGCTGCTTATTCTCGACGACAGCTTTTCCGCTCTTGATTTGGCTACCGACTCCGCTCTCAGAAGCGCGCTTAAGGAAAACACTCAGGGCATGACGGTGATTATCGTCACCCAGCGCAGCACCACCGTTAAAAACGCCGATCTCATCCTTGTAATGGGCGACGGCGAGCTTGCGGGCAAGGGCACTCACAGTGAGCTTTTTGAAACCTGCGAGACCTACCGCGAGATATGCCTCTCACAGCAGAGCGAAACGGAGGCGGAAATATGAAAAATTCCTCCGTAAAAAAGGTGCTCAAAAGGCTTAAGCCCTACCGTTTTATTCTGCTTTTGGCGGTGCTTTCCGCGCTTGTCAGCGTGTCGCTCACGCTGTATATCCCGGTTCTTGTCGGCAACGCAATAGACCGTATCATAGGCAAGGGCAGCGTTGATTTTGAAGATGTGGCGAGGATCTTGGGCTGCATCGGAATAGCCATAGGCGGCGTTACCGTCTGCCAGTGGCTTATGAATTATCTTGTCAATCTGGTAAGCTTCCGCACCGTGCGCGACCTGCGCCGCGAGGTGTTCCGCAAGCTCAACTCGGTACCGCTCTCGTACATCGACACCCACGGCCACGGCGACCTTATCAGCCGCGTCATCAACGACGTAGACGCTGTGGGCGACGGACTTACCCAGATGTTTTTACAGCTTTTCTCTGGTATTGTAACTATCGTGGGAACGCTTGTGTTCATGCTGATGATCGACTGGAGAATAGCGCTCGTTGTGTTCTTCCTTACTCCGCTGTCGCTTTTTGTGGCGGGCTTTATCGGCAAGCTCACTTCAAGGCGCTTCCGTGAGCAGCAGATATTGCAGGGCGAGATATCGTCCTATGTTGAGGAATATGTCGGCAATCAGCGCATTGTAAAGGCTTTCTCCTACGAGGAGCAGGCGTTTGAGGACTTTGACCGCTACAACACCGAGCTTTACGACGTGGGCTTCAAGGCGCAGTACGCGGGCGCTTTAGCTAACCCGACAACGCGGCTTGTAAACGCCATTGTTTACGCGGCGGTGGGTATCATCGGCGCTCTTGCGGCTCTCTCGGGAACGCTGACCGTGGGCGGATTGTCGTGCTTTTTGACCTACGCCAACCAGTACACCAAGCCATTTAACGAGGTTACGGGCGTGCTCACCCAGCTGCAAACGGGAATTGCCGCCGCGGGGCGCGTTTTTGAGGTGCTTGAGGCTGAGGACGAAACGCCCGACAGCGCTTCTGCGCCTTCTCCCGGGCATAAAGGAGAGGTGAATATCGAGGACGTAAGCTTTTCCTACACTCCCGAAAAGCCGCTGATAAAGCACTTTTCGCTCAATGTCAAAAGCGGCACTCATGTTGCTGTAGTTGGTCCCACGGGCTGCGGCAAAACCACGCTGATAAACCTGCTTATGCGCTTTTACGACGTCAACAGCGGCAGAATAACCGTAGACGGTACGGATATACGCGAAATGAAGCGCGACGATCTGCGCTCGCGCTGCGGAATGGTGCTTCAGGACAGCTGGCTGTTCAACGGCACGATAATGGAAAACCTGCGCTACGGCAACGAAAGCGCCTCCGACGAGCAGGTTACGGCGGCGGCTAAGGCGGCGTATGCCCACAGCTTTATCAGAAGAATGCCAAACGGCTACAGCACCGTCATAAGCGAGGGCGGCGGAAACCTCAGTCAGGGGCAGAAGCAGCTTTTGTGTATAGCGCGCGCCATGCTGACAGACCCCGAGATACTCATACTCGACGAGGCGACCTCGTCTATAGATACCCTGACCGAGATCCGCGTTCAGAAGGCGTTTGCAAAGATGATGAAGGGCAGGACAAGCTTTGTTGTGGCTCACCGCCTGTCAACTATCAGGGAGAGCGACGTTATTCTTGTTATGCGCGACGGCAATATAGTTGAGCAGGGAAGCCATGACGAGCTGCTTAAAAAGAAGGGCTTTTACTATGAGCTGTATAACTCACAGTTTGCAAAACCGTCTTTACAAATCACCTGAAAAATTGTATGATAGATACAGTACCGACAGGACGTGATAAAATGATTGTACTCGCATCAAACTCACCAAGAAGAAAGGAACTGCTGAGGCTTATCAGCCCCGGCTTTGAAATCGAGCCCGCCGAAATCGACGAGAGGCTCGACGGCAATATCCCGCTTGACAAAATGCCCGAGCATTTGGCGGTAAAAAAGGCTGAGGCGGTTCATAAAAACCACCCCGACGATATCGTAATAGGCTGCGACACGGGCGTATTTATCAATAATATGATGATCGGCAAGCCCGGTACCGACAAGACCGCATTTGAGATACTTAAGCTTTTGTCGGGCAAAACCCACCGCGTAATAACGGGCTGCGCCGTATTTAAGGGCGATGAGATGATCTCGTTCTCGCAGGTCACCGAGGTTGAGTTTTATCCTCTTACGGATGACGAAATAAACGCCTATATCGCAACGGGCGAGCCCAACGACAAGGCGGGCGCTTACGGTATCCAGGGCAAAGGCGCTCTGCTTGTAAAGCAGATAAAGGGCGATTACTACAACGTTGTGGGTCTGCCCATAGCGCTGCTGAAAAGAAAGCTCAGCGAGTTTTTAGAGGAAGAATAGTAAAAATCCACCGGTGATTTGCCGGTGGATTTTTTAGCGGTTAGCGGTTAGTGGTTGGTGGTTAGTGGTTAGAATGTGCTTATCGCAATTTTTCTGCCCGACCCTGTACTAATACCTATTCGTTGGATGCGCCGTTATGCCGAGCTTTCCAAAAAACCGATTTTTTAAAAGGCGCGCCAGATGGAACGTCACGTTCCCGAATTAAAATGTTACCGTTCTCGGCGCTTCGGTAAATGAGGAAAAGGTCGCCGCGGCGTCTTTGAAATACAGCACCTCGGTGTTGTCGTCGTCGGCGGAGTACATCGCCTTAAGCTCGGGATAATTGTCGAGCATGTGCGCCTTTGCCTCGACTCTGTCATCGCGCACAAGCGTGCCCGAAACGCGCAGCCATTTTCCGCCGTCAAACGCGCATATCTCCGCCTTTGGGTTAGCCTGAAGCTGCTTTGAAACGCTCTTTGACTTGCCTGTCTGGATATACAGTCTGCCCTCAAAGATGTCGACCGTGCCGAACGGGCGTACGCGCGGCTGGTCGCCCTCTGCGGTTGCTAGGTTATAGGTTCGCTCGATCTTTAAAAAATCAAATACTTCTTTCATTATTTGCCTCCTTGTTTGGGTTTTTTATCATTTTACCGTTTACAAAAACATAGTCGTCGTTTGAGTTCATGTTGATAACGGTTTCTTTTTCTTTTTCGGTTATAATGCTTTGGGGCTTGGGCTCTGAGCTTTTTATCTCTCCCAGATCATCCGTCATTCCCTTTGAGATCAGCGGGATAATTCCGCAGCACAAAAGCAGCGGATACAGCGCGGCAATAAGCCCGAGCGCTATGTAACTTGCCGCTCTGTCGGCAGAGCGGTAAAGAAGATACGCCGAAAAGCTCAAAGCGGCGGCGTAGGCGAGCGCCGCAAGATTGCGCGGCAACGCTCCCAACACCAGCATGAACGAGTTCTTGTATATATCGCGCAGCCTCAGCTCATATGTTACGGTTATCAGCGGCAGATAAAACACCGCCGTTATCAGCACCAGCGCCACCAGGGCGTAGGCTATAAGCACCACGTTGTAGGCGTAGTTCATTTTAGCGCCCATCGAGTAGTATATCATTGCGAACGCCGAGCACGAAACAACAAAATAAATCACAAAGCCGTGCGGAATAAACTGTCTGAAGTTCTCCTTTACCGCCGTAAAAAAGGTATTCACAACGGGCACAAAGCTTTTTTCAACAAGGTATTTTCTCACCACGGCAATAAGCCCCGGCAGAAAAAAGCAGGAGGGGATAAGCCCAAGACAGTATATTATTGAATTGGAAAAGCCCGTTGCTGTTCCCGCAAAAACCGACAGCGACATAAAAAGCGCGGCAAAAGCCGAAAAAATTAGCCCCGCCGCGAAAAGCCTCGGAAACTTGCGGAAAAACAAGGCGAAAGAGGTATTTTTGAATCCGTCCATCGTATCCTCCGATGATGTTATATACACATATCATACCATAAAACGGGCGCAGTTTTCAATACGCTTTACTCACGCCGAAAGATTACAAAATTGTAGTAATTTGGGCGGCTGTGGTTATCATTGGGCAAATTTGGCTGATTTATTGTATTTTTGGAAAAAGTCTGTCGGTCAAAAGCTAAAAATTCAGGTTTTTTTCAAAAAAAACTTCGACAAAATATCCAAAAATACTCTTGCTTTTTTTTGTTTTTGATGATATTATATTCTACAAGGAGAGGAGTGTATCTCCCCGCAGATGTCCGCTGCGATAATACGGATAAATATTTTAAGAAAGAGTGATTAACGTGAAAAAGACACATCTCAAAAGAGCAGCGGCTTTCTTGCTGACTGCTCTGATGGCAGGCTCTGCTCTGGCAGGCTGCGGCGGCTCATCGTCAAGCAGCAAGGCTGACAGCAGCAAAGCTGACAGCAGCTCCACCGAGTCAAAGTCCGACGGTGGCAAGGGTTCGGTTTACTGGCTGAACTTCAAGCCCGAGCTCGACGAGACCCTCCAGTCCCTTGCTAAGAAGTACAAGGAAGCTAAGGGCGTAGACGTTAAGGTAGTTACCGCTGCTTCGGGTACATACAGCGAGACTCTTACCGCTGAAATGGACAAGTCCAATCCGCCTACACTGTTCGTAATCGGCAACCAGCAGGGCGTTAAGGATTGGGACGAGTATGCTCTCGACCTCACCGACACAGCTATCGCTAAAGAGCTCAAGACCGAAGACTTCAACCTCAAAGACGCTGACGGCAAGCTCGTTTCCATCGGCTACTGCTACGAGTGCTACGGCATCGTTGTTAACCCCGACAACGTTAAGGCTGCAGGCCATACAATGGACGAAATCAAAGACTTCAACGGCCTCAAGACCGTTGCTGAGGACATCCACAAGAAGGCTAAGGATCTGGGATTCGACGCTTTCTCAGCTACCGACATGGACGACAGCTCATCATGGCGTGTAACAGGCCACCTTGCTAACCTTGAGTACTTCTATGAAGAGAAGGCTGCGGGCAAGACTTGGAGCGAGTGCCCCGAGAGCATCACAGGCGACTATCTGCCCAACTACAAGAACCTGTTTGACCTCGCTATCAACAACAGCGCTACCGACGCTAAGGATCTGGCTACAGGCGGACACGATCCTATGACTCAGTTCACCTCCGGCAAGAGCACATTCTTCTTCACCGGTTCATGGGACTATGCCGAGATCTCAAAGACAGTTCCCAACGCTGTTATGATTCCTTACTACTGCGGCGTAGAGGGCGAAGACAAAGCCGGCCTCAACTGCGGTACAGAAAACTGCTGGGCAGTTAACGCAAAGGCTTCCGAGGATGATCAGCAGGCTACCATCGACTTCATGGTATGGCTCGTATCTGACGCTGAAGCTTCCAAGACAATGGTTGAGCAGCTCGGTATCCTTCCCTACAAGAATGCTCCCGAATCCGCAAACGGCTTCCTTAAGAATGCTGACGAGTACACCCAGAAGGGCTGCTACACAATGGATTGGGCTACCAACTACCAGCCCAACGTAGACGCTTATCGTGCTGACCTCGTTTCCGCACTCAACGCTTACACAGCTGACCAGAGCGACGCTAACTGGGACGTTGTTAAGGAAATGTTCGTTGACGGCTGGGCAAACCAGTACAAAGAAGTTAACGGCTGATAATTAAGAATAATAATTTTTAATTAACATTTAAGAGGCGGGTGCCGGTTCGCCCGCCTCTTTTTCAAACTCCAAATTTAATACACGATAAACCTTTTTCGGAGTCAGGAGTACTTACATGAAAAAAATATTTAAAAATCCGCTCCGCAGATGGGGCTGGCTGTTTTTAGGCCCCATGGCGGCGGCGTTCGCAATCGGCTTTGTATGGCCTTTTGCACAGGGAATCTACCTTTCCTTCTGTAACTTCCGAACAACCTCCGACGCTAAATTTCTCGGTTTTGACAACCTGTTCAAAAACTACACAAAGGCGTTTGACGATCCCAAGTTTGTCAGCGCGTTCTGGTTTACCGCGCTGTTTGCGGTCGTAAGCCTTGTGTTGATCAATGTGCTGGCGTTCATTGTTGCTTACCTTCTCACTCAGGGAATCAAGGGCAGCAACCTGTTCAGAACCGTGTTCTTCATGCCGAACCTTATCGGCGGTATCGTTTTGGGTTATATCTGGAACATGATTTTTGAGGGAATCCTGTCCAATTTCGGAAAATCGATCGTACGAGATCCAACCTGGGGCTTCTGGGGACTGATAATCCTTATGTGCTGGCAGCAAATCGGTTATATGATGATCATTTATATCGCCGGACTGCAGGCGGTACCCGAAGATATGCTTGAGGCGGCTAAAATCGACGGCGCTACAAAGACTCAGACGCTGTTCAGGGTAATCATTCCCAACGTTATGCCGTCAATCACTATCTGTACGTTCCTAAGCCTTACAAACGGATTCAAACTGTTCGACCAGAACCTCGCGCTTACGGGCGGTCAACCGTTCCATAAAACCGAGATGCTGGCGCTCAATATCTACAACACGTTCTACGGCTCGAACTCAAGCGCTCACGGAATGGCACAGGCTAAGGCGGTAATGTTCTTTATCCTTGTCGCTTCGATCGGTCTGGTTCAGCTCGGAATTACAAGAAAGAGGGAGGTGCAGCAGTAATGACCAGAAGCAAGCAGAAATCATTAGCTGCGGAAAAAAGAAGAAAAACCACACTTTCGGTCGTTCTTGCGTGCATATGCATCATTTATGTGCTGCCGGTGCTCTCTGTAGTTATCAACTCATTTAAGGCAAACACTTATGTAAAAACCGACACCTTCGCGCTGCCTACGGGCGAAATGTGGGTAGGATTCGACAACTTCACCAAGGGCATGACCTTCGGCGAGTATCCGTTCTACAAAAGCGTTATCTACAGCGTTTTGATCACCGTTGTTTCTACCTTCCTTATCCTGCTGTTCACTTCTATGGCCGCATGGTATATCGCAAGAGTAAACTCGGTATTCTGCAAGGCGTTCTACTTCCTTTGCGTATTCTCAATGGTAGTTCCCTTCCAGATGGTAATGTTCACGCTTTCCAAGACTGCTGACAGCTTAAAGTTCAACACACCTTGGACAATTCCGATAGTATATCTGGGATTCGGCGCCGGACTTGCGATATTTATGTTCGTCGGATTCGTCAAATCCATACCGATAGAAATTGAAGAAGCGGCTTCCATAGACGGCTGTGGCCCGCTGAGAACATACTTCACGGTCGTACTGCCCATGCTCAAGCCCACCATGATCTCTGTCGGTATCCTGGAAATCATGTGGATCTGGAACGACTACCTTCTTCCAAAGCTGGTGCTCGATATCAACGAATACCGCACGATCCCAATCCATATCCAGTACCTCAAGGGAAGCTACGGCAAGGTCGACCTCGGCGCTACAATGGCGTTGATCCTGCTTTCGATCATTCCCGTAATCGTATTCTATCTCATTTGCCAGAAATACATCATCAAGGGTGTTGCGGCAGGTGCTGTTAAGGGATAATATATAGAATTAAGAATTTGGAATGCGGAATGCGGAATTATCGCTTTCAGAAAAAACAATAAAAAATCAGGGACGTGTTTTTTGACACGTCCCGTTTTTTAGTGCGCCCGACGGCGCACGTTTCTAAAGGGTGAAAGTCCCAAATCCGCCCGACAGCGGGAAGGATACAGCCGAACACCAAGGGTGTCCGCCGTGAG
>CAZVSQ010000041.1:10819-12001 GCA_964629925.1 uncultured Ruminococcus sp. | reverse complement strand
CGTCCAGAACGACCTGTCCGTTTTCCTTTTTCACCTTCTGGGGATTCAGGTTATAGCCGGTGAAAAAGTCCGGGATCTCGTTTCGGTCTTCGATATCGAGCGTATCGCCGGTCGTGACGGCGGTCTTGTTGCGGTATTGCGTGATCGTCTGCGTGGCGACGTTCTTGTAATTTTCACTGTCGGGATCCTCGATCCAGTAGACGATGGTGTACTGCGCCGCGCTCGCTGTCCAATACGCCTTGTAGTTGACGTTGTGCGCGGGAACGAAGCCGCTTGTAAACATAAGCTACTTGGCATCAGCGATCGCCTGCGGGTCGGTCAGGGGATTTCCGCTTTCGTCCACAAATTTGCCGTCACTGTCCGCGAGCACCCAGCCTTCAAAGATATAACCCTTTTTTGCAGGCTCGGGAATGTTGAAGGTTGACTCGTATTTGGCGTAGACAGGCTCCACGCCGTGGCCGCCGTTGAGGTCGAAGTTGATCAGATAATAGTTGCGGTTGTAATACAGCTCAAACTCGGTTGAGCCGTCAGCCGCTATGAAGTCGGGCTTGTGGTAAAGCTTTGTGAAGCCGTCGAAGGTGACGTTCTCAAGCTCGCTTGGGAAAGTTCCCGTCAAGCCGGATTTATGGTAGTATCTATCGTCAAGGTTAAGCACAGGGCTGTAATCGTCGTCGTAAATGTTCTGCGTAAAATACTTTACCGAATAAGGCACGGTTTCGGGAACATAATAAACATTCAGCCTGTAATTTTCGTTAAGCGTACATTTAATGTGAGAGGTTTCCGCTGGATGAGCGTCATCCTCAAGTGAGTCTACGGGCGAATAGCCCTTGATTATCGGGTTTGAAACAGTGGTGTCTACCGACGCGCCCTTTCCAAATACGGCGATATATGAATCGTGCGCAGTTTTGCCGTCCTTAAAGAGATAGTCTATTCGCAGGGTGCGGTACTCGGGGGATTCGTCGGCATATCCTACTATTACAGCCGCCGCTGCGCCCGCTGCAACAAGCACGGCGGTGAATACGATCAGCATCAGCTGTTTTACATGCTTTTTCATGTAATCTCCTCCTGTTCATAAAAAATCGCAATAAAGAATCAACGGATGTTTTTAGGGAAAGGTGCAAGAAAATACGCTGTTGGTGCTGCCTATTTGTGCAATGTGGCAAGATGTTTGAATAAATGACG
>CAZVSQ010000041.1:0-10809 GCA_964629925.1 uncultured Ruminococcus sp. | reverse complement strand
AATAATTCCAATTTACTATTATTAAACAATATATTATAGTTTTTTTCAATTGTTATTTTAAATAAATAATAATTTAATTTTTAGCAATTTTATATAATTTTTCTATTTTTTGCAAGTATCTAAATTGCTGTAAAGAATAATACTCCGGTATTATATATTTAGACTCTTTTTGTTATTTTTCATAATATTTATTGACATTTCAAATTTATTATGATACTATTTTTATTAGTATGGTATTGCTGTACGATAATAGAATTTTTATATCTCAAAGGAGGAACAGATCATGGGCAAATTCGTTATCAAGGACACCAGCAACGGCGGCTTCAAGTTTGATTTAAAGGCAGGCAATGGCGAGATCATCGCTTCCTCGCAGATTTATAAATCCGAGGCTTCCTGCAAAGCGGGCATCGAAAGTGTAAAGGTCAACGCGCTTGCGCCTGTTGAGGATCAGACCGTTGAGAATTTTGAGGTTCTCAAGCACCCGAAATATGAGGTTTATACCGACAAGGCAGGCGAATTCCGCTTCCGTCTGAAAGCGAAGAACGGTGAGATAATCGCTACCTCCGAGGGCTACAAGGCTAAGGCGAGCGCGCTCAACGGCATTGCCAGCATCGGCAAAAACGCTCCCGAGGCTAAGGTTGAGAAAATCGAGGCTTGATTTATCCTCTTTTTATCAATAAATTTTTCAAACGGCTGTCCGGTTTCGAGCAGCCGTTTACTCTGACGTATAAGCAGCGATTAACCGGTCGGTTTTCGCCGACTTTCGGCAGATAGACAAATTATAACTAATATACTCTTAAACTACTTGCATTTTTTTAAATTTATGATATACTTAAATTAATCAAATAAGGAGGTGTACAATCCATGGCATATGTAATCAGCGATGAATGCATCATGTGTGGTGCTTGTGCAGATGAATGTCCTTGTTCAGCTATTTCTGAGGGCGACGGTAAGTATGTTATCGACGCTGACGCTTGTGTAGACTGCGGCTCCTGTGCCGACGTTTGCCCCGTAGGCGCTCCCGCTGAAGGCTGATAAGGTCACTGTATAACCAAACTGGCGGCAAGGTTACCCTTGCTGCCTTTATTCTTTATATTGACGGATGCGTTTCTCTTGAAGCCGGGCTTTGTCTGTTGTATAATAAAAAAGCTGAGGTGCTTATGGACAATATTCATATTGAGCCGCTTGGCTGCGGCATGGAAATATTTGTGTCGGACACTCACCACTTTTCGACCGACACCATTTTGCTCGCCGACTTTTCAAAGCCATGCGGCAAAAAGCTCTGCGCCGATTTGGGCACGGGCTGCGGCACGATCCCTCTGCTGTGGCTGAAAAATAACAATAACCTTTCGGTGTATGCGGTCGAGCTTCAAAAGGACGCCTGTAAGCTGCTTGAAAAAAGCATAGCGCATAACGGTCTTGCGGAAAACATAACCCTGCTAAACACCGATTTGCGCGATTTAAAGGGCAGGCTGCCCTTCGGCACGTTTGACGTTGTTTCGTGCAACCCTCCATACAAGCTGGGCGGCTCGGGCATATTGAACCCCGAGGAGCAAAAGCTCGTCGCCCGGCATGAGGCTGAGTGCACGCTTGACGATGTTTGCGAAGCGGCATCAAAGCTTTTGCAGTTCGGCGGCAGGCTGTGCATGTGCCAGCGCCCCGAAAGGCTTTCGGACGTGACCGAGAGCATGAGAAAATTCGGCATCGAACCGAAACGCCTCAGGCTTGTTCAGCAGCGTAAATCAAAGGCGCCGAAGCTGTTTTTGATAGAAGGCAGACGCGGCGGCAAGCGCGGCTTTATGGACGTGCTTCCTACGCTTTTTATCGAGGACGAGCAGGGCGGCTTTTCAGAAGAAATGCTTGAAATATACGGAGATTACAAGTCAGGATCATCCGAACGATAAGGAGCTATAATGTCAGGAATACTATATGTTACGGGAACGCCCATAGGCAATTTGTCCGACTTTTCGCCGCGCGCGGCTCAGACGCTGAGCGAGGTCGACTTTATTGCCGCCGAGGACACCCGGGTAACACTTAAACTGCTTAACCATCTGGGCATTAAAAAGCCGATGGTGAGCTACTATGAACACAACAGGCGCGAACGCGGCGAAATGATTTGCGAAAGGATCGAACAGGGCGAGAACTGCGCTATCGTCACCGACGCGGGTATGCCCTGCATTTCCGACCCCGGCGAGGACTTAGTGAAGCTTTGCGCCGAGCGCGGAATAAAAACCGTAGTTATTCCCGGACCGAGCGCGGTCGTTTCGGCGCTTGCGGTATCGGGGCTGCCGACAGGGCGCTTCACCTTTGAAGGCTTTTTGAGCGTAAACAAAAAAAGCCGCGGCGAGCACCTTAAAAGCCTGCTGCGCGAAAAGCGCACGATGATTTTCTACGAGGCGCCGCACAAGCTGCCCGCCACTTTAAAGGACTTTTACGACGCCTTTGGCGACAGAAGGCTGAGCATTGTGCGCGAGCTTACTAAAATCCACGAGGAAGTGATCCGCACCACCACAAAGCTTGCCGCCGAGCAGCTTGCAGACGGCAGCGTCAAGGGCGAGATAGTGCTTGTTCTGGAGGGCGCTGAGGAAGAAACCGCTGAGAGCTACATCCTTGAGGACGCCGTTGAAATGGCAAAGCAGCTTATCGCGGGCGGCGAAAAAGCCACCGACGCCGCAAAGCAGGCTGCCTCGATGACGGGACTAAAGAAAAACGAGATTTACAGGGAGCTGATTTTATGACATATGAAACCGCGCTTGAAAAAATCCACTCGCTGCTGACCTTCGGCTCGAGGCCGGGACTCAGCCGAATGAGAGAGCTGCTGCGCCGCCTTGACAATCCGCAGGACAGGCTGCGCTACATCCATGTCGCGGGCACGAACGGCAAGGGCTCGGTATGCGAGATGCTGTCATATATTCTGACGGCGGCGGGCTACAAAACGGGGCTTTTTGTATCGCCGTACATAACCGACTTCCGCGAGAGGATACAGATAAACAACCAAATGATCGACAAAAAAACGCTTGCCGACGCGGTTGAAAAGACATATCCCGTGCTTGAACAGCTCAGGAATGAGGGCATTATCATAACCGAATTTGAGTATGTAAACGCCCTGCAGTTTTATATTCACGCTCAGGCTGAGTGCGATATCGTTGTGCTTGAAACGGGCATGGGCGGTCTGCTTGACTGCACCAATGTCATCAAGCCGCCGCTCGGCTCTGTCATTACGACCATCGGGCTCGACCACACCGCTGTGCTCGGCGGTACTATTGAGGAGATAGCCGCTCAGAAATGCGGTATCATCAAAAACGGCTCGGCGGCGTTCACCTCGCGCCAGACTCCCGGAGCTATGGCGGTTATTGAGGAAACAGCCGGGCGCATGAACGTGCCGCTTATAAAAAGCGAGGACATCAGCCTCAGCGTTGAGGAATGCTCGCTTGAGGGCAGCCGCTTTACGGCTGACGGCCTGAGCTGTACGATTAAACTGGCGGGCAGACACCAAATCGAGAACGCGCTGACCGCCTTGAGTGTAAGATTCTATTTTAGAAATAAAAAGCTTTTGTCGCTGAGCGACGAGGATATTCTTGACGGACTGCAAAACGCCGCAAATCCCGCAAGGATGGAGCTGATGCGCAAGGAGCCGCCCGTTATTCTTGACGGAGCGCACAACCCGAACGGCGTTGAGGCGCTTAAAAAGGCTATTGAGGAGTTCCTGCCCGAAGCACCGCTTACCTGCGTTATGGGAATGCTCGCCGACAAGGACACCGACACGGCGGTATCGCTTTTGAACGGAGTTTTTCAGCGCGTTTATACCGTACCCGTGGACAATCCCCGCGCTATGGACTCCGGAACGCTCGCCGAAAAATTCAGAGCAGGTGTCACTCAGGCTAAAGCCTTTGACAGCGCCGCTGAAGCGATCGACAGGGCGATTGAGATCGCCGAAGCCGAGGGCGGCGCGGTGATAATCTGCGGCTCGCTTTACCTCGCGGGCGAAGTCAGACCGTATCTGCTGGAAAAATTTGGCTGACTGACAGAATAAAACAAAATTTTTACGCTATACTAACTATGATAATTAGTATAGCGTTTTTTATTTTTCATTTCGCGTACTATACGTTATTCTATTCGGCAAAAAAGGAAGTATATTATGATAGAAACCAAATTCAGCAACAACGTATTGACCGCCTATATAAAGGGCGAGATCGACCACGACAGCGCCGCGAAGATCCGCTCGCATGTTGACGCTGCGGCGCAGTCGCTTAAACCAAAGGTGCTCTGCCTTGATTTCGGGGGCGTGAGCTTTATGGATTCCTCGGGAGTGGGGCTTGTTATGGGCAGGTACCGGCAGATGAAGCTGCTCGGAGGCGCGCTGCGCGTCAAAAAATAGTCCGATTACGTATATCGGATTTTCGCGATGTCGGGACTTGAAGCCTTGGGGGTGCTGCAATGAAAACCGTAAACGAAATGAAGCTTAGCTTTCCGTCAAAAAGCTGCAACGAAGCCTTTGCCCGAAGCGCCGTTGCCGCGTTTATTATGAACCTCGACCCCACCGTGGGCGAGCTGAGCGACCTTAAAACCGCTGTGTCCGAGGCGGTGACTAACTGCATTGTACACGGCTACCGCAGGCAGAGCGGAACGATCTACATAAGCGGAAAGATAACCGACAGCGGAAAAGTCACGGTCAGGATACGCGATAAAGGCTGCGGGATCGCGGACGTCGCCCAAGCTATGCAGCCGCTGTTCACTACCGCAGCCGACGAGGAACGCGCGGGACTTGGCTTTGCCGTTATGCAGAGCTTTTGCGACAAGGTGCGCGTAAAATCCGCCCCCGGCAAGGGAACAACCGTGACGCTCGAAAAGCAAATAGCCGATGACGACTGACAAAGACAGGCTCGCGAGCCGCCATTTGGGACTGGTGCACGCGCTTTGCAAACGGTTTTCGGGCAAGGGGATCGAGTATGACGAGCTGTTTTCCGCGGGCTGTCTGGGACTTAGCAAGGCTATAAACAGGTTTGACGAGAGCCGCGATCTGCAGTTTTCGACCTACGCCTTCCCCGTTATCATGGGCGAGCTTAAGCGGCTGTTCCGCGACGGCGGCACGGTCAAGGTCAGCCGCTCATTAAGGGAGCTGTCGCTTAAAGCGGCTCGGCTTAACAGCGAAAGCCTGAGGGAAAACGGCACGGAGCTGAGCGTAAGTCAGCTTGCGCAAAAGCTCCAAGTCAGCACCGAAAAAATAGTTGAGGCTCTGGGCAGCGCAAAAGCTCCGCTGTCGCTCACCGCTGAGTATGACGAGGACGGAAACCCTCAGCTTGATATTCCCTCTCCCGATATTCAGTATGAGATAACCGAGCGGCTCAGCCTTGAACAGGCGCTCAACGCGCTTGACGAGCAGGACAGGCGGCTTATCATACTGCGCTATTACAAAAGCAAGACCCAGTCGGAAACCGCGCGGCTGCTCGGGATATCTCAGGTTCAGGTAAGCCGCAAAGAAAAGAAAATTTTAGCACAAATAAGGCTGTACTTAAATTCAAGTCATTTGATCGTGGAGTGTTGATTCGCAGCGGCGCACACACGGGTACACCTCAAAAAACGTTTCTGCTGTATCAGGGCGCACACATGGGTGCGCCCCTACACCGTTAAAACAAACGTTGCTGATAATCAACAACTAAAAACTCCACTCTCCACACTCCAAACTAAAACTTAAAGGTTATTTCCTCTTATAACAAGCTCAGCCCACTCGGCAGGGCCTACAGCGCCGTTTTGCTCGATCCCGAGGGAGCGCTGGAACGCGGTCACCGCCGCCTTGGTGCGCGGTCCGAAGATACCGTCTACCGCTATCGTCGGTATCGACGGATTGCCCTGAGCCACAACGTTGAGGTAGCGCTGGATTATCCTGACGCTCTCTCCCCTGTCGCCCTCGATTATGAAGCGCCCGGGATACGGCTCGCCGATAGCGCTTTGGTAATCGGGCGGAAGATCGCTTACGGCGTCCCGATAGGCGCGCTCTATTTCAAAGAAAACGTTTGCGTCCACCACGCCCGTTACCGGGAGGCCAAAGTTGTTTTGAAATGTAAACACAGCGTCGCGGGTAAGCTCGCCGAAGTAGCCCGTTATCGGAATTGGCGGCAGCTCGGGATAAAAGTATCCCAGAAATGCCAGATAATATTGAAGCGCCTCAACGTCGACGCCTCTGTCGCCTATGCTCATCTCTCGCGTATAACGCTTTTCGACCTCTGAGAGCGTCAGCCCCTCGCTTGTGATCTCGCTGAGCCGCTTTACTCCGGCAAAAACCTGCTTGATTTTATACCATGTCGCTTTTCCCACAACTCCGTCGGCGTCAAGGTTGAAAATCTGCTGAAATACCTTAACCGCATTCTCTGTTTCAAGGTCGTAAACTCCCGTATTGCCGTTCACCTTGGGAATAGCGGGATAATTTTTGCCGATGCGGTTGAGCTCGCGTTTTATCGTCAGCACATCGTCGCCGAACGAGCCGCGCCTTAACGCAACTCCCGGGTACGATTCGGTATTGCCGCCGACCTCCGCGTTATATACAATCGAGATATTGTCGCCGTAATAGTAGCGCAGAATATCAACAGGCGTGTAGCCCTGATTTGCCAGAGTTACCGTTCCCCATTGAAGCAGACCGTTGCAAAAGGTGTTGTAGCCGTCGCAGAACTGAGCGTAAAGCGGCTCTACGCTGCCTGTGCGCACGATGTAATTGTTAAAGGTTTCATCGACGATTTGGCTGATGTTGTCGTAGACCTCGCCGCCGTAGACGTAATTCTGGTCGATAGAGGTATTGTCGGTGATGTCAAAGTCGTAGCCGCGGCTCCGGTAAAACTCGGTATAAACGCGGTTGAGCGCGAAGGTTATCTGCGCGAGCACGTTTGCCCTAATAGCGCTTTCCGGCCATGTGGGATATATCTCGTTTGAGGCGACGTTTTTTATATAGTCGGTAAACGGAACCGTGACGTTCGGCGCGGGCGTGTTAGGTCTGCCCAGGTGAACGGTTATTGTCTGAGGGATAACGGGTGTTGCAGCCATGCTCAGCCCTCCCTGCCGCCGTTTAAGGGCTCCAAAGCCACGGGAAGGATAGTTTCGATCCTGTCCTGGATAGTGACGGGGAAATCGATTATTTCACGGAAATCGGGGTGAAAAATCGAGATAAGATATGTCACGTCACTCTTGCCCGCCGTTTCGGGGCTGTTGTTGTCGCTCCCGAGGCACGACGGCAGCACGATCTCATTTACGATCCCCGATTCATCGGTGACGTCGTGATACAGGCTGTAGCGGATCCCGTTGTCCACTACCGCAACGTCCACAAACACATTCTTGACGGGAAAGCTCTGGTTTGCCGCGCTGACCTGAACCTTCAGCGAGCCTCGCCCGGGGTGGCTGTTGATGTAGCTTTCAAATTCGGGCTTGAAGGGCGAATCGCCCGTTACGCGGTTTTCAAAATTGTTTATCATAAAAAGTCCCCTTTCTTCAGACATTCTATGCCGGAGAAAGGGGTTTGTTGCGTAATTTAAAAAAATATTGGCCACATGCTTTAGCGGTTTAAAGCATAGGCGCTTTAAAGCGTAGCGATTTATACCAAAAAAGCAGCCTTTCGTTGTACATATTTTACAAATATTTGTTACAAACTATGGTTATACTTGACAAATTCTGTTTTTCGTGAGATATTATTAAATGAAACAAGTGCCCCGAACAAATAATGTCGGGGCGAATTTTTGTGAGAATTATAAATCATGGATTAAGGAGAAAGTGTTATGCCTATCACCGAGCTTCTTACCAGAAACGCGACATATTTTAAGGACGACGTCGCGCTGGTAGAGATCAACCCCGAGGTCAAAAATGTTCCTCACGTCACATGGCGTGAGTATTCGCTGATCGAGTCAAACCGCGGCGTAGCGTTCCGCAAGCAGCTTACCTGGGGCGAGTTTGACGTAAAAGCCAACCGCTTTGCAAACCTTCTGCTTACACGCGGAATCAAAAAGGGCGACAAGGTAGCTATTCTTTTGATGAACTGCCTTGACTGGCTGCCCATCTACTTCGGTATTCTTAAGGCGGGCGCTATTGCCGTTCCGCTGAACTTCCGCTACACCGCCGAAGAAATAGCCTACTGCGTAAACAAGGCGGATTCCGACGCGCTTGTGTTCGGCCCCGAGTTTATCGGCAGAGTTGAGGAGATACTGCCTCAGCTTACAAAGGTCAAAAACTGCTTCTATGTTGGCGACGAGTGCCCCAGCTTTGCCGACAGCTACGAAAAGCTTATCGGCTACTGCTCATCTCAGGCGCCAAGCGTTTATATCACCGACGACGACAACGGCGCTATTTACTTTTCGTCGGGCACAACGGGCTTCCCTAAGGCTATTTTGCACGCTCACCGCGCGCTTATGCATTCCGCAAAGGTCGAGCACGCTCACCACGGACAGACGCGCGACGACGTATTCCTCTGCATTCCTCCGCTTTACCACACTGGCGCAAAAATGCACTGGTTCGGCAGCCTGTACTCAGGCAGCAAGGCTGTTCTGCTTCGCGGCGTAAGCCCCGAGTGGATAATCCGCACGGTAAGCGAGGAGCGCTGCTCTATAGTATGGCTGCTTGTTCCGTGGGCTCAGGATATTTTAGACGCTATCGACAGCGGACAGATAGACCTTAACAACTTTGATTTGAGCCGCTGGCGCTTGATGCACATCGGCGCTCAGCCCGTTCCTCCCACGCTTATCAAGCGCTGGAAGGCTGTCTTCCCCAATCACGAGTACGACACCAACTATGGCCTGAGCGAGTCCATAGGCCCCGGCTGCGTTCACCTCGGCATGGGCAATATCCACAAGGTTGGCGCTATCGGCATTCCCGGTTACGGCTGGGAGGTAAAGATCGTTGACGAGAACCGAAACGAGGTTACCGGCGGCGTAGGCGAGCTTGCCGTAAAAGGCCCCGGCGTTATGAAGTGCTACTACCGCGACGCCAAGGCTACCGAGGAAGTTATGGACAGCGAGGGCTGGCTGTACACGGGCGATATGGCTGAACGCGACAGCGACGGCTTCATTTACCTTGTAGACCGCAAGAAGGACGTTATTATCTCGGGCGGCGAGAATATTTATCCCGTTCAGATCGAGGACTTCCTGCGCTCTAACGACGCGATAAAGGATGTGGCGGTCATAGGCCTTCCCGACCAGCGTTTAGGCGAGATAGCGACCGCTATCATCGAGCTCAAGCCCGACCGCAGCCTGACCGAGGAGGAAGTAAACAACTTCTGCATGGAGCTTCCGCGCTACAAGCGCCCCAGAAAGGTCATCTTTGCGGACGTTCCCAGAAACCCGACGGGCAAAATCGAAAAGCCCGTGCTGCGCAAAAAATACTGCGGCGAAAGCGTTGTGGCGCAGCAGAACGAAATTGATGTTAACGGCTTGAAATAAGCAGTTTAATATTTTTCAATTTATTGGAGGCAGAACAAAATGGATTTTGACTTTGTGATTAAAATCGCAATGCTGGTACTGTTCTTCGGCATTATGATAGGCGTAGGTATCTACTGCCGCAAGAACGCCACCGACGTAAACGGCTTTGTACTGGGCGGCAGAAGCGTCGGCCCTTGGCTGACGGCGTTCGCTTACGGCACATCGTACTTTTCCGCGGTAATCTTTATAGGCTACGCGGGACAGTTCGGCTGGAAGTTCGGTATCGCTTCAACCTGGATAGGCATAGGCAACGCGCTTATCGGCTCGTTTTTGGCATGGGCGATCCTGGGCAGACGCACGCGCATTATGACTCAGCACCTTAATTCGGCTACAATGCCCGAGTTCTTCGGCAAGCGCTTCAACAGTAACGGGCTGAAAATAGGCGCATCGGTGATCACCTTTATCTTCCTTATCCCCTACACCGCTTCGCTGTACAACGGACTTTCGCGTCTGTTCAGCAAGGCGTTCAACATCGACTATGTTTGGTGCATTATCGCAATGAGCGTGCTCACGGGCATTTACGTTATAGCGGGCGGCTACATGGCTACGGCTATAAATGACTTTATTCAGGGAATCATTATGATTTTCGGTATCGTCGCTGTCATCGCGGCTGTACTTATGAATCAGGGCGGCTTTATGGAGGCGCTGAACGGACTTGCAAAGGTTGAGGATCCTTCGGTATCCTCAGCGCCGGGCGCGTTCAATTCGTTCTTCGGCCCCGATCCATTGAATTTGCTGGGCGTCGTTATTCTGACGTCGCTCGGAACATGGGGCTTGCCGCAGATGGTTCAGAAGTTCTATGCTATCAAGCATGAGCGCGACATCCGCAAGGGCATGGTTATTTCAACGGCGTTCGCGGTTATCGTAGCCGGCGGCTGCTACTTCCTCGGCGGCTTCGGCAGACTGTTCGGCGAGTTTGTAGAAACCGACGCCAAGGGCGGCGTTGTGTTTGACTCTATCATACCGAATATGCTCGACAACTCACATCTGCCCGCTATTCTTATGGCGATCGTTGTTATCCTTGTGCTTTCGGCTTCGATGTCAACGCTCTCCTCGCTGGTTATCGCTTCGTCCTCTACCCTGACGATCGACCTGCTCAAGGGCACCGTTATCAAGAAGATGAACGAGAAAAAGCAGGTTCTTATCATCCGCATTTTTGTTGTTGTATTCATCGCGATTTCGGCGTTTATCGCTATTTATCAGGTCAACAGCAAAAACGAAAGCGTTAAGTTTATCGCTCAGCTCATGGGCGTTTCGTGGGGCGCTCTCGCGGGCGCGTTCCTCGCTCCGTTCCTCTACGGTCTGTACTGGAAAAAGACCACAAAGCTCGCCTGCTGGGTAAGCTTCATCTTCGGCG
>CAZVSQ010000040.1:0-12076 GCA_964629925.1 uncultured Ruminococcus sp. | reverse complement strand
ACCATTCGCCGTTTAAAGCGTAATAGCGTTCAAACGGCGACCGGTATGAAAGACCACAATTTCAGGTGTGGTCTTTTTTGTTACAAAGCGTCTGCTTTGTACGCGCGGCTCAGCGCCGCATGATACCTGAAGGGTGCAATTAATGAGTAAGTACACAACCGTTAAAGAAAACAGGGAGTTTTCGCTTGCTTACCGCCGCGGAAAATCCTGCGTCAGTCCCGTTTTGGTAACTTATGCTTTAAAGGCAAAAGGCAACGCCCTGCGATACGGGATCACTACGGGCAAAAAGGTAGGCAACGCCGTTAAGCGTTCGCGCGCGCGGCGTGTAATAAGGGCTTCGTACTTCCAACTATTCGACCAAATCAAGCCCGGCTATATCCTTATATTTGTCGCCAGGGGCAAAACGCCCCATGTTAAATCGCAGGTTGTATACAAAGCGATGAAGCAGCACCTTAAAACCTTGGGGGTCCTGTTTCAGAGCAGCGAGGATAACAGCCATGAAAAAGGTACTTCTGGCATTAATTAAATTCTACAGGTCGGCCATCTCTCCTCACACCGCACCCCACTGCAAATATATTCCCACCTGCTCTCAATACGGGCTGGAGGCTATTGAGCGGTTCGGAGCGTTCAAGGGTTTGGCTCTTACAATATGGCGCATTCTGCGCTGTAATCCGTTTTCCAAAGGAGGGTACGACCCCGTGCCCGAAAAACGTACAAAAACCGTAAAACCGAAAAAGAATACGGAAAAACGGAAGTAAAATATGACGAGGTAAAATTATGCAAATTTTCGGTTCCATCGGATGGCTGCTTGGCTATATACTCTGGGGCGCGTTCTTCATCTTCAAAAACTTCGGAATCGCCATCATCGTATTCACAATTATCGTAAAAGCCGCGCTTTTTCCGTTCACCCTCAAGCAGCAAAAATCAATGGCAGGCTCTGCCAGAATGGCGAAAAAACAAAAAGAGCTTCGTGAAAAGTACGGCAACAACCGTCAGAAGCTTCAGGAGGAAATGAACAAACTCTACGAAAAAGAGGGCGTTAAACCTACCGGCGGATGTATGACAACACTCATCCCCATGATCATCCTCCTCGGCATTTTCTACGCGGTAGCCGCTCCGCTTACAAACACACTTCACCTTAACTCAAACGACGTAAGCTCAGCGCTTGAATTTGCCAATTCTATTCCCGGCTACACCCACACCGCCGGCAGCGCGACCTATCAGGAGGTTTCACTGCTTAAAATTTTCCCGCAGATCCAGAACACTCAGGAGATCCAAAGTATCTTTTCAAGCGGTGAAATTTCGAGAATCACCGAATTCGCAAACGGATTTACGATTTTCGGAAACGTAGACCTGCTCACTATCCCCAATCAGCACGGATTCTGGTCATGGTACCTGCTTTTCCCGGTACTCTGCTTTGCTTCCAACGTAGGTTCTTCCGTTATCATGCAGAGAATGAACCGTCAGAACCAGGCAATGCAGTCACAGGGATGCATGAAGGTCATTATCTATGTTCTTCCTCTGTTCTCGGCGTGGATCGCCTACAGCGTACCTACCGCGGTTTCCTTCTACTGGATCATCTCAGCGCTTATCTCGCTGATCCAGTCCATCGTGGTAAGCAAGGTGTTCAGCCCCGCTCACATGACGGCAAACAGCGAAGCAAGGCACGCGGCGCTTATGTTTGAACAGGAAGCAAAGGTTCCTTATGTTTACGCTCCCAAAAAGCCGCAGGGAGATCCGACACAGAACTCCAAAAACAAAAAGAAAAAGTAAGTAATTAACGCGAATAACAGGAGAAAATAATGATTAGAGAAGCAATTTGCGAGGGCGCAGACGTAGAGGAAGCCCTCGAAAAAGCGAAAGCTGAACTCGGCGTTACCGAAACCGACGAATACGATTTCGAGGTAATTCAGCGTGAAGAAAAGAAAAAGTTCGGTCTCTTCGGCGGACGTCCCGCTAAAGTAAGAGCCTTTATCATCATTAACGAAGCTCCCGAGGATAAAACAGAACAGTTCTTAAGAGATGTTCTCGACAACATGGGGCTTCCCGATATCGCGATCGAGCGCGGTACCGATGAGGAAGAAAACACCCTCACCTTTAATCTTTCGGGCGAGGAAGAAGGCTTTGTTATCGGCAGACGCGGCGAAACACTCGACGCTCTGCAGTATCTTGCAAGCCTTGTAGCCAACCACAACACCGAGGAATATGTAAAGGTTTCCGTAAATGTCGGAAATTACCGCGACAAGCGTGAAAAAACCCTTGAGATCCTCGGCAGAAAGCTCGCCTTCAAGGCTGTCAAAACAGGCAAAAAAACAAGCCTCGAGCCCATGAACCCCTATGAAAGAAGAATCATACACACAGCGGTTCAGAAGGTCAACGGCGCAACATCCTGGAGTGAGGGCGAAAACACAGCGCGTCACGTTGTTATAGGTCCCGACCCCAAGGCTAAAAACAACCGCAGAGGCGGCTACAACAACCGCAGAGGCGGCAAGCGCGGCGGCTACGGCAACCGCAACACAAATCCTGCTCCTAATCCTGACAGAGTTCCGCTTAACGAAGGCGGCGCAACAGGTCTTTACGGCAGAATAGATAAGTAATGAAGGAGCTGTCTCTTTTGAGGCAGCTCTGTTTTTCGGAGATAAAAAATGAACGAAAACGCAACCATCGCCGCTATAAGCACGGCGCAGGGTGAGGGCGGAGTAGGCGTTATCCGAATTTCGGGAAGCGACGCCGTTAAAATCGCCGACAGAGTTTTTCAAAACATTAACGACCGCAGGCTCAGCAGTCTTAAAGGCTATACCGCCGCGTTCGGTAAGATAATCGCGGATAATGAGCCGATCGACGAGGCGGTAGCGCTTGTATTCAGGGCGCCCCACAGCTATACGGGCGAGGATGTTGTAGAGCTGTCATGTCACGGCGGAGTCTACATCACTCAGCAGGTTCTCCGCGCGGTTTTTGAAGCGGGCGCAGTTCCCGCTCAGGCAGGCGAATTTACAAAACGCGCGTTTTTAAACGGCAAAATAGACCTCACAGAGGCCGAGTCCGTAATCGATATAATCAGCGCCAAAAACCGCAGCGCCGCGCGCGCCGCTCTTTCGGTAAAAGAGGGTGTTCTGCGCCGCAGAATAACCAAAGTCAAGGACAGCCTGCTCTCGCTCGCGGCTCACCTTTCCGCTTGGGCTGACTACCCCGAGGAGGATATTGCCGAGGTGACCGACGACATGATCCTCAGCACCTGCACCGACGCTCAAAAGGAGCTGCAAAGCCTGCTCTCCACTTACGACAGCGGACAGGCTATAAAACAGGGGATAGACACGGTAATTGCAGGCCGCCCCAACGTGGGAAAAAGCACGCTGATGAACCTGCTCTCGGGCAGCGAAAAGAGCATTGTCACCGAAATCCCCGGCACCACGCGCGATATTGTTGAGGACACCGTAGTTGCCGGCGATGTGATTCTCAGGCTCAGCGATACCGCAGGTCTGCGCGACACCGACGACGCCGTTGAGAAAATAGGCGTTGACCGCGCCAAGAAACGCCTTGAACAGTGCGGACTTCTTCTTGCGGTTTTCGACAACAGCCGCGCTCTTGAAGATTTTGACTTTCATCTCCTTGAATCCGCGCAAAGCATTCCGTCAATCGCCATCATCAACAAAACCGATTTGCCAAACGAGCTTGATATAAACAAGATAGAATCTTATATAAGCAATATGGTATTTGTTTCTGCCGTTACAGGTGAGGGCAAAGACGAGCTTATCCGGGCGATCGCCGCCGCCGCGGGAACAAATCAACTGAACCCGAGCGAGGGAATTTTATCAAACGAGCGCCAGCGCGCCAACGTATCGGCGGCTCTGCGCTCCGTTACCGAGGCGAAAACCGCGCTTGAAACGGGCATGACCTTTGACGCCATAACAGTCAGCCTTGAAGACGCTATTTCAGAGCTTCTTGAGATGACAGGCGAGCGCACCTCCGATGAAATCCTCGACCGCGTATTCCACAACTTCTGCGTAGGCAAATAGCCGCCACGCGGCAGGAAGCGCGCCTTTTTAAACGCCCGATATAACAGATAAGTTTCTGCGACGGCGCATTATAACGCGGGTGTAACGGTAACCTTTTTTTACAAACATTTGGTTCGCGAAAAAGGCTCCTTTCATAAAGGAGCTGTCAGCGAAGCTGACTGAGGATTTTTAAACCGAGTTATCCTATTACGCTGATTTTGCTTTATATACACCAACCTCGGAAATAGCGAGATATGTTTAATTTTTGCAGATAGCACCTGCCATATAAATCCTCCGTCACGGCATGAATGCCGTGCCACCTCCTTTATTAAAGGAGGCTTTCTATAGCAGAAAACGTCTTACAGACTCCACACTCCACTCTCAACACTACAAACTAACCACTAATCACTTTAATAGGGTGTTAAACATGACATACTTTGCAGGAAATTATGATGTAGCAGTCATCGGCGCGGGACATGCCGGAATCGAAGCCGCGCTTGCCGCCGCACGCCTTGGCTGCCGTACAGCTATATTTACAATCAACATGGACGCCGTGGGTAACTGCCCGTGCAACCCGTCGATTGGCGGAACGGCAAAAGGCCACCTTGTCCGTGAGCTCGACGCCCTCGGCGGCGAAATGGGCAAGACCGCCGACGAATGCTTTTTGCAGTCGAGAATGCTCAACCGCGGAAAAGGCCCCGCCGTCCATTCGCTCCGCGCTCAAATTGACCGCCGCAAATACTCCGAGGTAATGAAGCACAAGCTGGAGCTTCAGGAGAATCTTGAACTGCGTCAGGCTGAAATAATAAGCATTGAAAAACACGCGGACGGCTGGATGCTTACAACTCAGATGCTCGCCCAATACCTTTGCAAAACCGTTGTTGTGGCTACCGGCACTTACCTCGGCGGCAGGATATACGTCGGCGAGGTCAGCTACGAAAGCGGCCCCGACGGAATGTTTCCGGCAACAAAGCTCGCTCTTTCTCTAAAGGAGCTCGGGCTGCCGCTCAGGCGTTTTAAAACAGGAACTCCGGCTCGCATACTCCGCCGCTCAATCGACTTCTCAGAGCTTGAGATTCAAAAGGGCGACGAACCTCCGCAGCCGTTTTCGTATGAAACCGAGAGTCTCGGCGAAAACAAGGTGGACTGTCACATCAGCTGGACAAACGACCGCACAAAGCAAATCATTCTCGATAATATTCATCGCTCGCCTCTGTACGCAGGAAGAATCGAGGGCGTCGGCCCGCGCTATTGTCCCAGCTTTGAGGACAAGGTAATGCGCTTCTCAGACAAACCGCGCCACCAGCTCTTTATTGAGCCCTGCGGCGAAAACACCGAGGAAATGTACATGCAGGGCATGAGCAGCTCGCTGCCCGAGGAGGTTCAGCTGAAATTTTATCAGACCATCAAGGGCTTGGAGCACTGCGTAATAATGCGCCCGGCATACGCCATTGAATACGACTGTGTAGACCCGACCGCTATGAACGCCACTCTTGAATTTAAAGACTTTAACGGTCTTTTCGGTGCGGGGCAGTTCAACGGAAGCTCGGGTTATGAGGAAGCCGCCGCTCAGGGCTTTGTTGCGGGCGTTAACGCCGCCTTAAAAGTCTTGGGCAAGGAGCCGCTCGTTCTTACGCGCGCCAATTCTTACATAGGCACGCTTGTGGACGACCTTGTAACAAAAGGTGCAAACGAGCCCTACAGAATGATGACGTCACGAAGCGAGTACCGCCTTGTGCTCCGTCAGGACAACGCCGACGAGCGCCTCACTCCGACAGGCTACGCTCTCGGGTTGATAAGTGAAAAACGCTGGAAAAAGTTTCTTAAAAAACAGGAACAGAAAAAGGCTGAAATCAAGCGCCTTAAATCAACAACGGTTTCACCGAGCGAGAAATTGAATAAACTGCTTGTTTCACGTGAAACATCCGAAATCACAACGGGCGTTCGCCTGATTGACTTGATGAAGCGCCCTCAGCTCGACTACGCCTGCTTAACTCCGTTTGACAAAGACAGACCTGACTTAGAGCCAAATCTGCTTGAACAGGTGGAAGTTGAAATAAAATACGAGGGCTACATTCAAAAACAGCTAAAGCAGGTTGAGCAAATGAAAAAGCTTGAAAACAAGCTTCTGCCGACCGACTTTGATTACAAAACACTAAAAGGTCTGCGCCTTGAGGCACAGGAAAAGCTCAATAAAATAAAGCCGCTCAACATCGGTCAGGCTTCGCGGATATCGGGAGTATCACCTGCCGACATAAGCGTGCTGTTGATTTGGCTTGCGACAAACAGAGGATCAAACCATGCAAATGCGTGAAATACTAATCTCGGCAACCGCCGATTACAAAACACAGCTTACAGAAGAAAAGCTCTCTAAATTTGAGGTTTACTACAAGCTTTTAAAAGAATGGAACGAAAAAATAAACCTCACCGCGATAACGGACGATGAGGGCGTGGCCGTAAAGCACTTTGCCGACAGCTTATCCGTTCTAAACTATTATGACATACCGCAGAATGCGAAGGTGCTCGACATCGGAACTGGCGCGGGCTTTCCAGGCGTTGTCCTGAAAATTGTCAGACCCGATATACAGCTGTTTTTACTGGACAGCCTTAAAAAGCGCTTTCTGTTTCTCGACGCGCTGTTATCCGAGCTTGACCTTGACGCGGTTTTTTTACAAGGCAGGGCAGAGGAGTACGGACAGGATATAGAGCTGCGTGAAAGCTTTGATCTTGTCGTTTCACGCGCCGTAGCTCAACTAAACACGCTAAGCGAGTATTGCCTGCCGTTTGTAAAGCTTTCGGGCAGATTTATAGCATTCAAGGGAAGCGGAGCCGATGAAGAAATAAAATCCTCAAAAAAAGCTTTTCAAGTTCTCGGCGGAAAACTTATAAAAATCCACACATTCAAGCTGCCGTTTGACGGCGGAAGCCGAAGTCTGGTAGAAATCGAAAAAGCACAGCCGACTCCCGACAACTATCCGCGCAATAATGGACGCATTAAGGCTAAACCTCTGTAATCCGACAAAAAGCACCTCTTTTCTAAAAAACAAAATCAAAAACTTACTCACTGTTCGACAAACGCCGCACACCTTATGTGATATTATAACAGCACAGGGACAAGCCTGAAGCTGACATAAGGTGATGCGGTTGAATTTTTTTATTAAGAGCGAAAACAAGATTACCGAGCTTCCTATTATAAGAATCCGACCGAACAAATCACAGCCGCGCAAGCAGTTCAATGAATCGGAGCTCAAAGCTCTGTCGCAGTCCATATCCGAAAACGGAATTTTGCAGCCGCTTATTGTCCGCAAAATCAACGCATCGGAATACGAAATCGTAGCGGGTGAAAGGCGTTTGCGAGCTTCGGCGCTGTCAGGCCTTAAAAAAGTGCCCTGTATAGTAGTCAAGTGCTCTGACAAAGAGTCTGCCGTATATGCACTCCTTGAAAATCTCCAGCGAGCCGACCTCGGAATATTCGAGGAGGCTCGCGGGATTTCAAGACTTATAAGGCGTTACGGCTTAACTCAGGAGCAGGCGGCGGAAAAGCTCGGCAAAACCCAATCCACAATTGCAAACAAGCTTCGCCTTTTAAGGCTGAGTAATGAAGAACAGGAGTGGATAGAAAAAACCGGGCTGAGTGAACGCCATGCGCGAACCCTTCTTCGCCTTGAAGATGAGCAATTGAGGCGAGAGGCATTGTCAAGAGTTATAACCGACGGACTTAATGTATCTCAGACAGAGGCTCTTGTCGGCAACTTGATTCAATCAACCCCAAAAAAGCAAAGTCGGGGAAAAAGTAAAGCGGTGATAAAAGATATAAGAATTTTTGTAAATACCATTAACAAGGCGGTTGACACCATGCGCCTTTCGGGAATTGACGCTGAAACACACAAAACAGACTACGACAATTTTATCGAATACACAATCAGGATCCCGAAACAAAAGGTTGAACGCGCCGAAAAAACGGCATAAGCCGTATTAAGGTAACACAGCACAATTGCGGTGTACGCCTATAAATATACTTTCCACCAGGATGCTTTTGCATCCGTTCCACTCATACCCATTTCCTTATCTAACCCCTTGCGAAAAGACGCCCACTTTTTTGTGTGCGTCTTTTTGCGTGTTTCACGTGAAACATTTTTGAAAAAAAAGATTTTTTAAAAGTTTTTAATAATCTATTTAAAATCATCTTGATTTATGATATAATCAATAAGGTGATTTTATGGCAAAAATAATAGCGATATCAAATCAAAAAGGTGGAGTAGGGAAAACCACTACCGCCGTAAACTTAGCTGCCTGTTTGGGTGCGCTGGGCAAAAAGACCTTGCTCGTCGACGCCGACCCTCAGGGAAACGCCACAAGCGGCGTGGCAATCGACAAAAGCAAGGTAAAGCTTTCTACCTACAATATCTTGGTAGACGGCGTTAAAGCAGAGGAATGTGTGCTTACAACACCGTATCAAAACCTGCATATTCTGCCGTCGAGCATCAGCCTTGCCGCAGCGGAGCTTGAAATAGCTGAAAAACCGCGCAGAGAAGCTCTGCTTAAAAACTCAATACTTCCGATAAAACAGTATTACAACTACATAATTATCGACTGTCCGCCGTCGCTGGGGCTTATTACGGCAAATGCTCTTACGCTTGCAGACAGCTTTATTGTGCCGATCCAGTGCGAATACTACGCGCTTGAAGGTCTGTCACAGCTTATGAGCACGGTTAGGAGAATCAAAAGGCAGTACAACTACTCGATTGAGCTTGAAGGCGTGCTTTTAACAATGTACGACGGCAGACTGAACCTTACTCAGCAGGTTGTTGAGGAGGTCAAAAAGTTCTTCCCGGGCAAGGTTTTTAAAACCGTGGTAAACAGGGGAGTAAGGCTGTCGGAGGCGCCGAGCTTTGGAATGCCGGTTATATACTACGACAAAAACTGTAAGGGCAGCTTAGCGTACACCGAGCTCGCAAAAGAAATTATAGCAAAGGAGCGTCGCTGATGGCAAAAAAATTGGGCGGCCTTGGAAAAGGCCTTAACGCGATTTTTATTGAAAATGATAATGAAGAAAACAACGGCACAGTCAGTATTAAAATTTCTGAAATCGAGCCAAACCGCTCCCAGCCCCGTAAGGAGTTTGACGAGGCAGCACTGAGCGAGCTTGCGGACAGTATTTCAAAGCACGGACTGCTGCAGCCGATATTGGTCAGACCGCTTACTTTGGGCGGCTATGAGATCGTTGCCGGTGAGCGAAGGTACCGCGCGTCACGAATGGCGGGGCTCACGGAAGTTCCGGTTATTATCCGCGAGCTGAGCGAGTCGGAAACAATGGAGCTGGCGCTTATTGAGAATTTGCAGCGCGAGGACTTGACTCCGCTTGAAGAAGCGCTGGGCTACGAGGTGCTGATGAACGAGCACGGCTTCACTCAGGAGGAGGTTGCCCGCTCAGTGGGTAAATCCCGTCCTGCCGTAGCAAACGCTCTCAGGCTTTTAAAGCTTCCCGAAAGCGCGGCGGAGTATCTTAAGGCGGATAAAATATCCGCAGGTCACGCAAGAGCGCTGCTCACGCTTCCGAATGAAGATGTTATGAAGGAAGTTTGCGAGCAAATCGTAAAGAACGATTTATCCGTTCGCCAGACCGAAAAGCTCTGTAAAAAGCTGACGTCGGAAAAGAAGCCCGAAAAAATCGCGGAAAAAATCCCGAATTACTACAAAGAGGTCGAGCTTAGTTTATCCGAGGCTTTGGGCAGAAAAATAAGCGTCACCAAGTCAAAAGGGAAACAGGGCGGCGTTTTACAGATAGAATTTTACTCGGACGAGGAACTTACCGAGTTATCAAATAAACTGAGTTAAACTGATAATAAAAGGAGATTATAAAATGATCGATATTAAATTTTTAAGAGAAAACCCCGACGCTGTAAAGGAAAACATCAAAAAGAAGTTTCAGGACAGCAAGCTTGGTCTTGTTGACGAAGTCATCGAGCTTGACGCTCAAAGCCGCGCCGTAAAGCAGCAGGCTGACGACCTGCGCGCAAACAGAAATAAAATTTCAAAGGAAATCGGCAAGCTGATGGCTCAGGGCAAAAAGGAAGAGGGAATGGCTCTCAAAGACGAGGTAAACCGTCAGGCAGAGCAGCTTAAGGAGCTCGAGGCTAAGGAAACCGAGCTCAGCGCAAAGGTAACCGAGATAATGATGCAGATTCCTCAGATCATCGACCCCGAGGTTCCCATCGGTAAAGACGACAGCGAAAACGTAGAAATCGAGCGCTTCGGCGAGCCCTTTGTGCCTGATTTTGAGATTCCGTATCACACCGAAATCATGGAAAAGCTCAACGGTATCGACCTTGACGCGGCTCGCAAGGTTGCCGGTAACGGCTTCTATTACCTCATGGGTGATATTGCGAGAATTCACAGCGCGGTTATATCTTACGCGCGCGACTTCATGATCGACCGCGGCTTTACATATTGCGTGCCTCCGTTTATGATCCGCTCAAACGTTGTAACGGGCGTTATGAGCTTTGCCGAGATGGATTCGATGATGTACAAAATCGAAGGCGAGGACCTTTATCTTATCGGCACCAGCGAGCACTCGATGATCGGTAAATTTATCGATACCATCCACAAAGAAGAGGAGCTTCCTTACACCCTGACAAGCTATTCACCCTGCTTCCGCAAAGAGAAGGGCGCTCACGGAATCGAGGAGCGCGGCGTTTACCGCATCCACCAGTTTGAAAAGCAGGAGATGATCGTTGTCTGCAAGCCCGAGGACAGCAAGATGTGGTTTGACAAGCTCTGGCAGAACACGGTCGATTTGTTCCGCTCGCTCGATATTCCCGTTCGCACACTCGAATGCTGCTCCGGAGACCTCGCCGACCTTAAAGTCCGCTCGCTCGACGTTGAGGCATGGTCGCCCAGACAGAAAAAGTATTTTGAGGTCGGTTCCTGCTCCAACCTCGGCGACGCTCAGGCTCGCCGCCTGAAAATCAGAGTAAACGGCGGCAAGAACGGCAAATACTTTGCCCACACCCTGAACAATACCGTTGTAGCTCCGCCAAGAATGCTCATTGCCTTCCTTGAAAACAATCTCAACGAGGACGGCTCGATCAACATTCCCGTTGCTCTCAGACCTTACATGGGCGGAAAAGAAATCATCAAATAATGTTTTTTATCATACACAACCGCTTTAATTGGGCGGTTGTGTATTTTTTTACAAAATCCCATTGCATTTTATTAAAAAATAGTGTAAAATAATGATATAAAAATATTGGGGGCTTTACAATGGCTGAAATGTATAAAATCCGCACCAAGAATAAAAACGTATTTCTTCGCGTGGCAAAGGGACATTTTGCTACAATGCATATCCACACAAATTACTACATCGATGTAACGACACAAAAAACACGTCTGTCCGAGGCGAGAGCTGTTGCGGAGCAGCTTGTTCACGATTACCGCTCAAATACAATTATCGACACTATCCTCTGCCTTGACGGTACCGAGGTCATCGGCGCGTGCATGGCAAGCGAGCTGACTAAGGACAACTATCTCAACATGAACGCTCACCAGACAATTTATGTTGTATCGCCCGAATTTATCGGCGGCGGACAGATGATGTTCCGCGACAACCTTACTCCCATGCTTGCGGGCAAGCACGTTCTTGTTTTAGCGGCTTCGGTAACAACAGGTAAAAGCGCTCTTGCGGCTATTGACGCAATTAAGTATTACGGCGGCTACGTTGTTGGCGTATCGGCGATTTTTGCAACAGTTGAGGAATGTGACGGACATCCCGTTCACTCGATTTTCGACCCGAAGGACTTGGGCGACTACGAAAGCTACAAGCCGCACCACTGCCCGAAGTGCCGCAACGGCGAGAAGATAGAGGCGCTTGTAAACAGCTACGGTATTTCAATGCTTTAAATTATTAAAACATTCTTTATTAGAAAAATAATTTAATATTTTAAATGAAAAGGGCTTGACAAAAGGCACACAATAAGGTATAATGAACCTTGCTGATTTTGACAGCATAAATGGCGGAATAGCTCAGTTGGCTAGAGCATTCGGTTCATACCCGAAGTGTCGTAGGTTCAAGTCCTATTTCC
>CAZVSQ010000039.1:6193-12087 GCA_964629925.1 uncultured Ruminococcus sp. | reverse complement strand
TTATGCGGAATTTAACGCAACAGATGTTAAAGGGTTTTATTGGATATTAGTATTAGTTGCATTTGCAAAAAAATGTGATATAATAAACCTGAACAATATTGAAAGGGGCGTATTTATGAACCTTCCGATAAGCACGGACGATTACCAAACGCTGATGTACGGCGAAAACCTTGAGCTTTTAAAAGCACATCCGCTTTTTGCCGGACTGGGCGAGGATGAAATAAAGGAATTTATTGAATTTTCAAAGCCGAGCATTATAGACATAGAGCCCGGCAGACCGCTTTTGCTGACAACCGACGCCGACAAAAAGTTCGGAGTTATAATAAAGGGCGGCATTACGATATTCGCCACGGACTGCGAGGGCAACCGCGCGGTGATAAACACGCTGAAGGATCACGGCTCGCTGGGTCCGCTGCTGTTTATGGTGCATTATTACAATTTAGTGTTTGAGCTTTCGGCGGATGTTCCGAGCCGCGCCGTGCTTTTTGACCCGCATTTTTTAAGGAGCACCTGCAGGGAAATAGCCGCGACGCAGCACAGGCTGACTATAAATCTTTTGGAATACTCGCGCGGGCTTTTTATTTCGATTTCGGAGCACCTTTTGTGTCTGTCGCAGAAAAGCATACGCGACAAGGTGCTGCGCTTTCTGTTTTTCCGCTGTGAAGCCGAGCACGCATATGAATTTGACATACAGCTCTCACGCGAGGAAATGGCTGATTATCTCGCCGTCGACCGCGCCTCGCTCTCCCGAACGCTTGGTGAGATGAAACGCGAGGGCGTAATTCATTTCACAAAAAGCTATTTCAAAGTATTGGACACAAAGCACTTCGGCAAACAAATGGAAACGTGACGGCCGCCACGCGGCAGGAAGCGCGGGAACGTGACGTTCCATCCAAATCCGCCTTTGGAAAGCATTGCTGTTACAGTAACCTTTCTGCAACGGCGTGTCCAAACTTGCGGAGACAAAGGCTCCTTTCATAAAGAAGCCTTTATTTTGCAGAAACCTATCTCAACTCTCAACTCTCAAAAAAGCCGCAGCGCTGTTAACGCCGCGGCTTTTTTATTTATATACTAATACGGACTGACCGAATATTCCTTAAGCAGCTTCCAGTTGTCCTTTTTCCAGATGGAATCCTTTACCGAATACCACCTTGACGGCAGGTAGGTTGTGCCGTTGTTTTTGAAAACGTCCCATTCCGCCGACGCTATGACCGTCAGGTTTTTGGGATCCTCTTTGGCGCTGCTGTCAAGAGTTTTACCCGTGAACGGGTTCTTGGGCGAATCGATAAGCCCCTGAGTAGCGATCGTGGGAACATCGGCGTTCGTCATAAACTCATCCGAAATTTTGAACTCCTTGCTGCTGTTGAAGTCCTTTACCATAAGCAGAGGATAATAGAACTCAACGTCGCCGTATCTTACCTCAACGTCCTCGTCGTAGGCGGTGCTGTCGATCATAAGCTCGTCAAGCTGCTGGGTGCCTCGTCCGTGGTCGGAGCAGAGAACTATTCTGGTGTTATCGTAAGCGCCCGACTCTTTAAGCGACTTGAACCACTCGGCAAGCCTCTTGAACGCCGCAACGTTCGTTTCGTAGTGCGCCTGCTGCATAACCGTTTCGAGCTTAAGCTCTCTGTCGGTTCCCTCAAGCTTTATAGTCCTTGCTGGCTTAAGCTCTTTTTTGGAGTTATACTCCAAATAATCGTCGTCGTTGAAGTTGACAAAGCTGTGCGTCGTTTCGTTGTCCATCATAACAAAGCACTTGTCGTTGTCGTTGTTGACTACGGTAATATCGGACATGTTTTTGAGCACGTCGTATGACTTTTCAAAGGTCGAGAACACGGTATTGAGCTGGTGGTAAACGCCCTCGTCGTAAATCGCGGGCTGAATGCAGGTCGGCAGCATTTTTACGATGCTGTAGCAGAAGAAGTTGCGCTCGCGGTTAGGGATGATAAGCGGCTTTTTGTCGGCTGACAGAACCGTTCCCTGGGTGATGTAGCGGTCTATCTCGGGGTAATCGTCGTAGATAGTCAGGTCGGGGATCTGCTTATAGCCCGCGTAAGGCGGATCGCAGACGGTCGTTTTATAGCCGTTATCATTAAACAGCACGGGCATTACCTTAAGCGACTCGTCGTGCTTATCCTCAAGCTTTTCGTTGTCCCTTTTATTCAGCTCGGCAGGGGTGTACTCGTAGCCGCCGAACATAGCCGGCACACCGAAATTGGTGTAGCCGCCGAAGGATACAACGTCGGAGTAGTAGGTAAAGCCCGCAAACTCCTCCTTAAGCTCGGGGTGCTCCTGCATAATAAACGGAACATACTCGCCCATAGCGCGGTCGAGCATGAGCACAACGACGTTTTTGCCGTCCTTGCTGAGAGTCAGCTTTGGCTGGTTCTCGGTAAGCGTCATCGCCTTCATATCTATCTGAGAAACAGAGCTCATAATTCCCGCGATGTTTATTCCCGACATTACAAGCACCGCAAGCGTGGCGGTCGCCAAAACGCCCTGAGTGAGCTTGACCTTCTTTTTTGTCATAATCAGGAAAAGCTTTGAAACGGCGATGATCACCGCAAGGTTCAAAAGCATTTGCCAAAGGGTGTAGCTGATTCCGCCGTCATAAACAAGCTCTGACGACAGAGTTCCGTGGTGATTGCCGAAGAACAGGTAAGTAGCCGTACCTGCGCTGCACGCCATTACTATAAGGCGCTCGAAAATGACCTTCGCCTTGGGCGAAAACAGCCAGTAGAACACGCTCATCCACAGAATGAACAGTCCCGCCGCCGTCAAAAACGAGCTGACTACATACCATACGGGGTGCATGTCGCTGCCCACGATGATAAACTCCTGAGGAGAGGCGTTGATAACGCTTGACGGAATAAGAATGCCTGCCAAAACCGTAAGGAACACCGCGCCCCACAAAAACAGCTTTTTGTTTGGCTCGTACTTTTCCTCGGGCTTTTTGAACTTGGGCGGCTTAAGGCGGCTTTTTACAAGGTTTACGATAAACGGAGCGATAAGCACAAGCCCTATGCCCATAAGGAACAGGAATCTTTCAAAAATATCGTAAACGTTATAGTCGACAATGCCGACCGCAATGGAACCTATGCCCAGGCAGAGCATGAGGATACGCAAAACCTTTTTGGGGTTCTTAAGCTTGTAGAAGATCGTTTTTACAAGCGAGAACAGGTTGTTGAGCGTCCAGTAAAATACCAAGCCCGCCGGCGAGTCATACAGGAACACAAGGAAGAATACCGCCATGCCGTAAAGCTGTATCTTGGTTTTGAGCGGGTATCCCTTTGTGAAGATGTATGTTGAAATAAGGTTGATGACCGTCATTATAACGGGCAGAATGTTGATTGAAACGCCCGCTATCGAAAGCAGACCGTCGGGCTTGCCCAAATCGGAGATCGGGCCGAACGAAACGCCCTGAAGCAGCGAAAGCCCCGACAAAAAGCGGTAAGCCGCAATAAAGAACGGGATCTCAAGCAGCAGCGAAACGGCGCTGCGCAGAACATACAGAGGGCTGTAGTTGTTCTGGCGGTAGTAGGTCTGGAGTATCATGGTGCGCTCGTCGCCGTGGAACGTCTTCTTTATATGCGCCACGCCGTCGTGAAGCTTAGCCTCAAGAACGCGCTCCTCCTCCTGCATAGCGTCGGCTCGCCTGTAGAGCGGAAGCACCAACAGGTTCATCGCAAGGCTCAGCGCTATGATAGCCAAGCCCGGGTCGTTGCCCAGGGAACGGTAAGCAAGGCTGTATATCAGTTCAAAAATAAGCTGAATAGGCGTCAGAAAGAAAGAATACAGCATTGATGGAAATGACATTTACTTATTCTCCTTTCCCTGCAGTTCGTTATACTTATCTATAAGGTAATCCGCCACAGCCACGGCGCCCTTGCCGTAGTGCGCCCATGTTTCGTTTCTTGCGGTCTGGCGGTTCTCGGCATATTTGGGGTTTGTAAGGCAGTCGTTGATTACCTCGGGCAGCTTGTCAAAGCTTTCCTCGCTGAGCTCCGCGCCCAATGTAGGAAGCACCTTGAATGTCCACAGCTCGTCGTCGAGCCACCACTGGTCGTATTCGGCAAAATCAAGCCCCGTGTTAGTGTAGATAACGGGCTTGTCGTAAACGAGTGAAAACTCAAACAAAACGCCCGAAAAGTCCGAGATAAGGATATCAGACTTTTTGAGAACCTCGTAGTTGTCGGTGTCGTAGTTCCACTTAAGCCTGTCGGAATCGGGGAACTTCTTCATAAGGCGGTCGAGCATTTCCTTTTCTGACATGACCGACTGCGGATGCGGACGGACAATAATATTGTATTCGGTGTTTAAAAGCTCCCGGATTATCTTCTCGCCGAAGCGCGCGAAGATAGCGCTGTTGCCCCAAGACGGAGCAAGCAGAACGGTTTTTACGCTGCTGTCGGGCTTGTCGGTGTCGGCAGCAAGGCGCGACGCCATTTCGTCCATGTAGGGCAAGCCGACCTTTACAAGCTCCTTTTCGGGCAGACCGCGCAGCTTTTCAAGCTTGCGGACCTGCTCTATCTGATAATCGCCCGACAAAAGCACCGCGTCGTAGTAGTCGATACCGAACATGCGGTAAAGCGTTATATCGTTCGGCGCGTGGGCTATGTGAACGTAGTAGTCAACGTTTTTTGAGCGCTTCCACTGGTACACCTCAAGACCGGGCGTAGTGGCGAAAACTATTTTTGCGTTAAGGAAGTTCAGCTTATAAAAAGCGCGGTTGCCCGCGCCGATAAACTCTCCGTGAATATGGGGATAAGGGTTTTCAAGCACGGGATCATCGGGCGAAGCCGTCATGTAGGTAACGTCGAAGCCGCGCTTGTCAAGCTCGCGGCAGATAGGCTCAAAATTTTTCCAGTAACGCTTGTCGTCCGAAAAAATAACGAGCGGCTGTTTTTTCATTTCCTCGCGTTTGCCTTTGCCGCCGGACAGCACAAAACGCAGCTTTGCGATAGCGTTTCTGAGCACAAAACCCGCGGCGCCCAATACGCCGATAAGTATAGCAAAAAGCATACTGCCCGTTCCGGGGTCAATATACAATTTTATCATGCCGATATCCTCCAACTGATTTTAGTTCGTCAAATAGTGCTTTTTTTCACCATGTAGTATAATACAATAAACCGCCGCTTTTGTAAAGTGATAATTCCCGAGTCAAAAAATAAACAGCGTAATGCACAAAGTGCGGCGCAGTTTGCCCAAAAATCCCGACATTTTTAGAACAGTGTTGAGAGTGGAGTGTAGGGTTAATGCGGATTTCGGAATGCGGAATTAATTAAGGCAATACCGCACAATTCGCGGTGTTGCCTTAATATTCCAAAATTATTGTTTCTATCAGCCTTGCCACGCCGTCGTTGTCGTTGCTCGGCAGAATCAGCTGAGCCGCGTTAATGCAGCTTTCGCTTGCGTTGCCGACCGCCGCCCGGAGTCCCGCGAAGGCTATCATATCCGCGTCGTTGTCGGCGTTCCCGCACGCCGCAGTATTGCCCGGCAAAACACCGAGCCGTCCGCAGAGGTGCTTCAGCGCGTTGCTTTTTGTGGCGTCTTTATGCATAAACTCAACAAAATTAGCCGACGAGGAGGTAATATACGTTTCGGCAAGCTCGCTTTCGAGCAGTGCCCTGACTTCCTCCCTTAGCGCTTTGTCGGGGCAGACATACTCAACACTGTCGAGCCTTGCGCGGTTGTCGTAAATATATCGGCGCATGTCGTCAAGTCCGCCGCGCGAGTTTTGAACATAGCTGACATACGCGGGCGTGCAGCCATATTTTAACGGGTCGCGAAGATAGCGGTTGTCGGTGAACGTGGCGCCGTCAATAAACGCCTCCCAAATCAAATCGCGCTCCTTAGTCAGGCTCAGCAATTTTTCCACCTCGGACTCCTTGATC
>CAZVSQ010000039.1:0-6183 GCA_964629925.1 uncultured Ruminococcus sp. | reverse complement strand
GAAGACGGCAAACGCGATGCTTGCGCGTGACTGGAGTTCAGACGTGTGCTCTTCTTGCAGCTTTTCCACCTCCGACTCCTTCATCAGAGTTTCGCTGATTCTTGCGCCTGTTTTATCGTGAACAGCCGCGCCGTTTGACGATATGACGAAGTTCACGCCGCGCAGCCCAAGCACGCTTTCGGGCATTGAGCAGTAAGGTCTGCCGCTTGCCGCTACTATTTCAATTCCTTTGTCCGCCGCCGCTTCGATCGCCTTTGCTACCTTTGGCGAGAGCGTGTTGTCCGACCTGAGCGCCGTGCCGTCAAGGTCGAGGGCTATCAGCTTAATTTCCATTTTTCAGCTCCTTGACACCTGTTCTGCAAAAGCCTTTCATGCAGCAGCCCTCGCATTTAGGCGAGCGCGCCGTACATACAACCCTGCCGTGCAGCACCAATCTGTGGCAGAAGTTGTTGCTCTCCTCGGGCGGCAGCAGCTTTTTAAGCTCCATCTCGATCTTCTTCTGGTCTGTTAGCTTATGAAGCCCAAGCCGCGTTGTTATGCGTATGCAATGCGTATCGATCACCACTGCGGGCTTGCCGAAAACATCTCCGCAGATAAGGTTAGCGGTCTTTCTGCCGACTCCCGGAAGAGTCGTAAGCTTTTCGATCGTATCGGGAACCTCTCCGCCGAAATCGGAGAGGATCTTTTTGCTCATTTCAACAATGTCCTTCGACTTTGTTTTGAACAGGCCGCAGCTTTTTATATATTCGGCTACCTCGTCATAACTTGCCGAGGCAAAGTCCTCCGCTGTTTTGAAGCGCTCAAACAGCGCAGGCGTCACCATGTTTACGCGCGCGTCGGTACACTGAGCCGAAAGCCGCGTGGCAATAAGCAGCTGCAGGGGCGTTGTATATGTAAGCGAACACTTGGCGTCGGGGTATTCCGCTTTAAGCGCCTCGACCGCCGCTGTGGCAATTTGCTTTTTCGTCACAAAAATCACCTCAAAAACAGTTTATCATATTTTGAAAACTATTGCAAATAAAGCCGAAAATTGGTACAATAAATATATCACTAAAAAGGCTGTGATCATATGAAATACAAAAACTATATATTCGACCTTTACGGAACCTTGATTGACATAAATACCAACGAGTGGAGCGCTCAGCTTTGGAAGAAAATGGCTATCCTCTACGGCTATTACGGCGCGCAGTACACCTATAAGGAGCTCGGCGCGGAGTACGGCAGGCTTGTTGACAAAGAAAAACGCGCGGTAATGCGCCGCCACCCCGAATACACGGTCATCGACATAAAAATAGAAAAGGTTTTCCGCCGACTGTTCACCCAAAAGGGCGTAAAGCCCAAAAAAGCGACGGTGCTTGAGATATGCGAAGTTTTCCGCTGCTTTTCAACAAAGTACATCAAGCTTTACGACGGCGTGCGCGAGCTTCTCGACACAATTAAAGAGAACGGCGGCAGGATCTACCTGCTGTCAAACGCGCAGCGAACCTTTACCGAAAACGAGCTCAACATGCTGGGGCTGACGCCGTATTTCGACGGTATCTGCATAAGCTCCGACGAAGAGTGCTCAAAGCCCGACGCGCATTACTTTCAAATTCTTTTTGACCGCTGCGGCCTGAAAAAAGAAGAGTCGATAATGATAGGCAACGACTTCCGCTCCGATATAGGCGGCGCCGCGGACTTCGGGATCGACAGCCTCTACATCCACCAGAGCATTTCGCCCGAAATCGACGGCGAGCTCAGGAGCACCTACACAATAATGGACGGCGACGTTTATAAGATGATCGATATATTATTTGAAACGTGACGACCGCCGCGCGGCAGGAAATCCGCCTTTGCAGAGCAATAATATAACAAAAACGTTTTTGCAACGGCATGTCCAATCCCGCGGGAACGGAAGGCTTGTTAATCGCTATCATCTGATTCGCGTTGAAGCAGCGACCGCGTTACACGACCAAAATAAGGGCTGTTCAACCGAACAGCCCGATCATATTATTTCAGATTATGGCACTCCGACAGCACGGTAAACAGCGCCGCGTCGGAAGCTAATTTGCGGATATACGCCCGCGAATTTACGGTATTTACGCCGCCCAGCATCAGCTTTACGGCATACGCCTTATCCTTGGTGCAAACGCCTACAAACACAAGCCCCACGGGTTTTTCGGCAGTTCCTCCGGTCGGTCCCGCTATTCCCGTTGTGCTTACGGCAATGTCCGCGCCCGAAAGCTTCTTTACGCCCTCGGCCATCTGAATTGCGGTTTCGGCGGACACTGCTCCCAAAATCGCAAGTGTTTCCTCGCTTACGCCAAGCACCTTTGACTTTATCGCGTTGGCGTACGAGCAAACTCCGCAGTCAAACACCTCGCTGGAGCCGCTTACGCGCGTTATCCGCTCGCTTATCAGCCCGCCTGTGCAGCTTTCGGCGGTTGCGACCTTAAGCCCAAGCTCTCTGAGCTTTGATACAACGTCCTCCTGGAGGGTGTCCTGATTCAGATTGTTTTTTCTCAACAGTTGAATAATGCCTATATCCGTTAATGTTACCATGTTATCACCTCATCAGTTTTATTTTATCACCTAATCAACCCTAATGCAATAGTTAAAGGAGCATTTATATGGCTTGGTTTTTCAGTGAAACCGAAATAAAATCCGACACATATTTGCTGGAAGGCGGCAACGCAAAGCACGCGCAGGTGCTCAGGCTGCGCAAAGGCGAGGCGGTCACCGTTGTGACGCCGCTCGGCGAGCAGTGCGAGTGCGAGGTGCAGGACGGCGCCCTTTTGAAAGTCGTCAGCCGCAAGCCCTGCCAAAACGAGCCCGACGTATTCGTAACGCTGTATCAGGCGCTGCCCAAGGGCGACAAAATGGATTACATCGTCCAAAAATGCGTTGAGCTTGGCGTAAGCCGCATTGTCCCGATGATCTCGGCGCGGTGTGTGTCGCGCCCCGACGAAAAATCCCTGCGCAAAAAGCGTGAGCGCTGGCAAAAAATCGCCTTACAGGCAGCAATGCAGAGCAGGCGCGGGATCATTCCCGAGGTAGCCGACTGCGTAAGCTTTTCAACGGCGGCTGAGCTTACAAAGCAAAACGACCAAACGATTTTCTTCTATGAGCTTGGCGGAGAATCGGTGAAGAAGATCCTGACCGAAAAGCCCAAAACGATAGGAATATTCATCGGCAGCGAGGGCGGCTTTGAACAAGCTGAAGCCGAGGCGGTTATTGCAAACGGCGGAAAAGCCGCGACGCTCGGCAAAAGGATACTCAGAGCCGAAACCGCGCCGCTTACGGCGATGTCGATTATAATGTATCAGACCGATAACTTTTAGGAGGTATAAAAATGATTGGAATAATTTGCGCAATGCAGATCGAGGCAGACGGGATTTTAGCTCTCTGCAGGGACAAAAAGGCTTCTCAAAAATTCGGAATGACCTTCACCGAAGGCACTCTGAACGGCAAAGAAGTAGTTGTTGTCGTCTGCGGCGTGGGAAAGGTAAACGCGGCAATGTGTACCGCAACGCTCATCAACGACTTTAAGCCTCAGCTTGTAATCAACAGCGGCGTCGCGGGCGCGCTGTCACCCGTTGTAAGCATTGGCGATATAGTAATCGGCTCAAAGGCGGTTGAGCACGATATGAACGCAACCGCCCTTGGCGGCAAACAGGGCGAGGTGGAATTAATCGACGGCAAGGTTATGTATTTTGAATGCGACAAAGCCGCCTCACATCTGCGTGAAAAGGTCTGCGCCGATATTCCCGACATCAAAACCGTCCGCGGGATAATAGCCAGCGGCGATATTTTCATCTCAGACCGCAAAAAGCGCCTGCTGCTAAACGACCGCTTCGGAGCTTTCGCCTGCGAGATGGAGGGCGCGGCGATAGGACATGTATGTTACTGCTGCAATGTGCCGTTTGCCATTCTTCGCGCCATTTCCGATGACCTCGATGAGAACAAGGGCATGGATTTTGTAAAATTCTGCGAGCTTGCGGCGAAGAAAACCGTTTTTGCGATCGACAGATTTACGTCTGAATGTTGACAACAGCGCTTTAATGCGGTAAAATAAGGGTTAGCATTGTTTCAGATCAACTCAAAAAGGGGTATTATAATGAAGTTAACAGGTGCGGATATCATTTGCGAGTGCTTGCTTGAACAGGGAGTTGACACCGTTTTCGGTTATCCCGGCGGAGCCGCGCTCAACACTTATGACGCGCTCTACAAATACAGCGACAGAATAAAGCACGTACTGACCGCCCATGAGCAGGGCGCTTCACATGCCGCCGACGGCTACGCGCGCTCAACCGGCAAAACGGGCGTTGTTATCACGACATCCGGTCCCGGGGCTACCAACATAGTAACGGGCATCGCCACCGCAAATATCGACAGCATTCCCATGGTCGCCATCACCGCAAACGTAAATCTCGACCAGCTCGGACGCGACAGCTTCCAGGAGGTCGACATCGTAAATATCACAAAGCCCATCACCAAGGGCAGCTTTTTGATCACTAAGGTCGAGGACTTGGCTCCCACGCTGCGCAAGGCTTTCAAGCTTGCAAACGACGGCAGAAAAGGTCCCGTTCTTGTTGACGTGCCCAAGGACATCACCTCAACGGTAACAGATTTTGAACCCACGACTCCCGAGCAGCCTCAGCCCGACGTGATCGCCAACGCCGACAGCATTGCCCGCGTACAGGCGCTTATCCGCAAGGCTCGCCGCCCCATGATTTACGCAGGCGGCGGAATCATCAGCGCTGACGCGTGTACGGAATTCAAACAGTTTGCCGAGCTTATCGACGCTCCCGTTTGCTGCTCTCTTATGGGACTTGGCTGTCTGCCCGCAAGTCATCCGCTCTGCATAGGCAATATCGGTATGCACGGCGGCTACGAAACAGGCATGATCACCGCGGCTTGCGACCTTATCATCGCGTGCGGCGCTCGTTTTTCCGACCGCGTTGCCGGCGACCGCGAAAAATTCGGCGAGCAGGCAAAGATAGTCCAGCTTGAGATCGACAAAAACGAAATCAACAAAAACGTCAAGGTCGACGAGTATATCTTAGGCGACGCAAAGCTCATTTTACAGGCTCTTGCAGAGGGTTTGGAACAGCAGGAGCACAACGTCTGGCTCGCTAAAATCGACGAATGGAAGCACCATTTTGACAACGCCACAAAACCCTATTCCGAATATCCCTTCCCCGAGCAGTTCATCGAGGCGGTAAATAAGCTCAAAGCCGACGGCGACATCATCGCCACCGACGTTGGGCAGCACCAGATGTGGGTAGCTCAGTACGGCAGGTTTGAAAACGAACGGACTCTGCTCACCTCGGGCGGCATGGGCACAATGGGCTTCGGCATGGGCGCGGCGATCGGCGCTCAGGTATCGCACCCCGATAAGCGCGTGTTCCTCTTTACCGGCGACGGCAGCTTCCACATGAACCTCAACGAGCTTGTAACAATGAAGTCCTACGACCTGCCCGTTATCGTCCTCGTTATGAACAACACCGTGCTCGGCATGGTGCGCCAGTGGCAGAAGCTCTTTTACGGCAACCGTTTCTCTCAGACAGATCCGCACAGAGCAACCGATTTTGTAAAGCTGGCAAACGCCTTCGGAGTTGAGGGAATGAGGATCACAAAGAGCGAGGAAATCGAACCCACACTGAAAAAGGCACTCGACATGAACACCACCGTTGTTATCGACTGCCAGATCAGCCCCGACGCAAACGTTCTGCCGATGATCCCTCCGGGAAAAACCGTAAACGAGATCGTCACCGAAATGTAATATAAAGATGTAACATAAAAAAGCGTGCGCTCGGGGCGCACGCTTTTTTCGCGTTCGGGGCAAAGAGATTTTGATTTATTTTTGCTTAATTGAAATAGTACTCCTCTATTTCATCCTCATCGCTATCCACAAGCGAAGCGGGAACAGCGCCCGTCATCTCGGTAGATGACACGATCTCGGGATCAAGCTCAATATCGCCCACCTCAGGGTCAAAAATTCCGTTATATCGCTTGCTTTTGTTGCTGTTAAAAATAGGTTTACGTTTTTTCAAAACAAACAGCTCCTTTCAGGTCTATTGTTACCCGAAAGGAGCTGTTTTAGTCAAAAATAAAAGCGCCGTAAAAACGACGCTTAGAGTACCTTCAAAACTGAATAAAAAGCAGGTATTGAGTAAGTATCAATACTGACTGACCAAAGAT
>CAZVSQ010000038.1:10226-12120 GCA_964629925.1 uncultured Ruminococcus sp. | reverse complement strand
TTTACGTGGAGCCATACTTCAAAACCGACGGCGTTGCGCTGCTGTTTGACAAAACAAAATATGTATATAACAACGGAACGCCGATCTGTTATCTCGAAACATCCGAGGGTTCGCTTTATACCGGTTGGGACGATCATCCGCGCTACTACACGGCAGGCGAGGAAGCGTCCTTCGTGGCGGTTACCGACGAGCATCACTATCTCGTCTCCGTCAAGGCGATAGGCGCAAGCTCGGGCAGAGAATATCCTTTGACCATCAATAACAACGTTTACTGCCTGACCACCGATAAGGATAACCCAGAGGATATCAATGTGATCCCGGAATTCGGTCTGCTGAGTTCAAAATATCGAGTTACCATTAAGGACGGCGCCGATCAGAAGCGCGAATTGTTCTTCACCGACAGCGAAGGCAAACTCCTCACGGTCGACCAGTCCGCCTTTTCCGAGGGCGAGACCGTCGTGCTTACCGTCACCGACGAGGATATTTTCACGTCTCCCATCGCTGTTACCGACAGCAAGGGCGGGGATGTTTCCGAGCTGGTCCCGCTCACCTATGACACCGAGGCAAAAACGATCAGCTTTACGATGATCGACCAGAATATCATTCTGACGGTACCCGTCTATCACAACTACGTCAACGGTATTTGCCGCGACTGCGGTCATTATGAGACCCCTGATCTGGGCGCAAACGGCTTCTATCAGATCAAGAATGCCGGCAATCTGTTCTGGATCTCTGCACTCACCAGAGGAGATCATACCCACGCAACCTTTGACGCAAAGAATTTATCTCCGAATTTTGAGCTTGTAAACGATATCGACCTTGAAAGCCTCAATTGGGAGCCGATCATATCTGCCGATACCGGCGAAACTTTCGGCGGAACCTTTGAAGGCAACGGTCATACGATCAATAATTTCTACCTGTACAGAAATATCACCAACTTCAAAAACGATAATTTGCGTTACGGTTTGTTCACTCACTGTGAAAACGCTGCGATCCGAAACTTCACCATTAAGGGCAAGGCGGAGATCATCAGTCATCGTCCCGAGGGCGTAAGCGTCTATGATGGCTACGACCCGACCTTCGGCACGATCGCGGGCGATACGTTTATGAATTCCACCCTGAGCGACGTATACAGCTATGTCGACGTCTCGGTCGAGGCTGATGAAAATTCAATGGCTAAGATCGCGGGCATGGTGTGCTTCCCGGGCGGCACATTCAGTATTCAAAGATGTGTCAACTTCGGAAATTTCACGGGCGATTACATGTACGCGGGCGGCATTACCATTTTGCCGATGTATCCCGAAGGGATCATCAAGGACTGCGCGAACATCGGCAATATGCACTCAACGCTCAAATATACCGATGAAGACATTTTGATTTCCTCGGGCGTCCTCGTGTTTGTTTGGAATTCCCTGTTCTTCCAGGATTATCTCTACATGAAAACGAGTGACTGTTACGATTACGGAACGATTTCCGGCGAACCGAATATGCTGTGCCTGCCTATCTCGACTCGGATCACGGAAATGAAGCATATGACAGTGGAAAACTGCTATTATATCGATTCTGTCGCCTCGCGCGATGTCATCGGTGAGCCTAACACCGCCAATCAGTTCAAATCGGGCGAAACCGGCTACAAGCTCAACAGCGGCGTGACCGACGGCACACAGGCGTGGTACCAGAACATCGACAACGGAAAAACCCCCGACGCGTATCCGCTGCCCGATAAAGATCGCGGCACGATCTACTACATCGAGAGCGAGAACCGCTATTCCAACTATCCCGACGGAAATCCTCCGCAGCAGCCCACAGAACCTACGACTGTTGAACCGACGACCGTTGAGCCGACGACCGTTGAACCCACAACAGTAGAGCCCACAACAGTAGAGCCGACAAC
>CAZVSQ010000038.1:0-10126 GCA_964629925.1 uncultured Ruminococcus sp. | reverse complement strand
AGCCGACGACCGTTGAACCCACAACAGTAGAGCCCACAACAGTAGAGCCGACAACCGTTGAACCGACAACGGTAGAGCCCACCACAGTGGAGCCTACAACAGTAGAGCCCACCACAGTTGAACCGACCACAGCGCCGACTACGGAACCCACGGAGCCGACGACAGAGCCTGACGGCGAAAGTCACGGCATTCAGACCTATGAGGAGCTGTGCGCCTTCCGCGACATGGTCAACAGCGGCAAAAATACCGATTCCGCTTACCTCGATAACGACATCATCGTACCGGAGGGTTCGGAGTGGACGCAGGGTATCGGCACCTCCGATAAGCCGTTCAACGGCACCTTCGACGGCAAGGGCTTCTGCATCGTCGGTCTGAGGATGAACAACGCCAAAAACGAGGGCTTGTTTGAGTATATCGGCACAAACGGCGTTGTCAAAGACCTGATGGTATTCGACTGCCGCAGCGTGATACCCGCCGAAAACGCGGGCGGTATCGCGGCGTATAACTACGGAGTGATCGACCACTGTACAAGCGGTATCAACCTCACCGGCAGCAAGACCTATACCCTCCCGAACGGAAAGAAAATCACTCCCTCCGCCTATAATTCCTACATAAACGGCGAGAGCTGCGGCGGCGTCGCGGCAGTCAACAAGGGCACGATCACCGGCACGCGCAGCGCTGCGGTAGTAGAAGGCGTCGTCAGCGGCGGTATCGCGGCGGACAACGGAGGCAAGATCTTCGGCTGCGCCAACAACGGCGCTGTCGGTTCCACCTCTACCGACTGTCAAATCGCCGGCGGCATCGCAGGCAAGAACAGCGGCAAAATCTCCGCCTCCTACAACTCCGGTCATCCCTCCTGCGGTGACAGCACAAAGCAGGGCATGATCGTCGGCGAAAACAGCTACTCCGCGATCCAAAAAGTATATTATGCGAATATCGACAAAATTCCGGCTGTCGGCACATCATCCCCGGCAAAGTACAGCGATACATCCGGACTGATGTCAACCAACGATATGAAAAAGCCCGCGTTCGTTAACACGCTCAACGAGGCGACGAAAGCCGATGAAACGATCACATGGGTGCAGACATCCTATCAGAACACCTGCTTCAACAACGGCTTCCCCACCATTCAGGGTAGATACCTCAGTCAGCGCACGCTCGCCCTTTCCGATGACCTCACGGTCAGCGGCATGATGCACAGGGATTTGAACGTCGATTTTCAAAAGCTTTCCTCCGGCAGCGAGGACTATGCAAAGTTAGCGGCAAAAGGTAATATCCTCGCCGCCTACAGCGCGGTCACACTGGATGGCAGCGGCAACTATATCCCCGCCGAGCTGTGGACAGCGGGCGGCATTAAGCTGTCGGTTCCCACGAACGGCAAAAACATCTGTCTGACGGCGATCAATTCAGACGGCGAAGTTGTCACCGTCGCTCCGGACAGTGTGACAAACGGCACAGCGACCTTTACCGTCGCCGACCTCGGCAGCTTTGCGGTCACGGAAGCGACGCCCTCCGACGACGCTTCGTCCTCCACAAATGACAGCGCAAATAACAGCAACGGCAATGCAAGCAGCAACGGTGCAGGCAGCTCCGTCACAAACGGAGCAGTTCAGACGGGAGAACCGTCCTATGCAATTATCACGCTTGCCGTAGTGTCAGCTCTTGTGATTCTCGCTTATTTCAGGAGGCGCAAATTTGAAAACCGATAAGAAAAACAACAAAAAGAACGTCATTATCATTATCTCTTCGGCGGTTCTCGTTATCACTGCCGCGGCGATCATCATGGCGGTCTGCGGCGTGTTTAATCCACCTGTGCCGAAAGAGGAAGCCAAGGGCGTTGTGGGCGTGATCACCGACGACTGGGATCCGAACGCCACGGAGGACCCCTCGGCAGCAAAGAAGAGCGGCACGCGGATCCCGGGATATTCCTCCGCCGAAATGAGTGCGGGAGATACGTCGCTTACACTGAGCATCGGTAATCCCAAGGAAAACAAGGTAGGGATGTTTGCCGAACTGCAGCTTGAAGACGGCACCGTTTTATATGAATCTCCGCTGCTTTCACCGGGACAGGGACTGACGGAGGTACCGCTGAACAAAACGCTCGACAAAGGCGTCTACAACGCCAAGGTCGTCTACCGGTGCGTATTGCTCGACGAAAAAAACACGCCGCTCAACGCGGCGGAATCAGGCTTTCAGCTTATTGTCAAATAAGCTCGGAATATAAATAATAATTTTGAAAGGACGTATTTTCATGAAAGCAAAAAGAATCATTTCCATCGCTCTCGCGGCAGCAATCGCCGCGGCATCGGCAATCTCCGTATCTGCGGCGCAGCTGACAGAGTCCGATCCAAACGGTCAGACAGAGGTCATCGCCCACATTGACGGCGCCTCTCCCGGCGACGTAAGCTACATCATCACGATTCCCGATGTCGTTGATTTCGGTACCCTCACCATTCCCTCCGATAACAACTCGGACTATGACAAGGACGTAACCTATACGGTTGAAGCGACCGAGGTCACCGGGCTTGACCCCGAAACACAGGCGATCGCCGTCTATGTCAAGGATCAGAACGCGAGCGCAAACAACCGTGCCTTCCAAATCGCCAACAAAGAAAATGCGGCAATTGCATTCAACTATGACGTTTACCGTTCCACCGAAACCGTAAACGAGTCCACCAGAGTCAACAACGGTGATTTCTTCACCAAGGGCTATTATCTGACCGGCTTTAATACAGAGGGTCAGACGCTGAACGGTACGCTCCGTTTCCATCAGAAGCAGCTCTACGGTCAGAGCATTGCCGATATCGCCGGCGACTACAGCGGCTACATGGTATTCTTCAGCGCGATCGAAAACGTTTGATAACAGTGTAATGTTACCATGATAACATTGCCATAGGTTATCGGTATGAAAAATTGCATATTGAAGGGCTTGTGTATTTTTTTCGTGCTCCTGAGCCTTGCCGCTCTGTTTGTGCCGATCGCGTTCGCAGCGCAGGACGGACACGGCGGCAGCACCGAGGTGATCGCCCGCATTGAAGCGCCCACCGAGCAAACTACTTCCTCACAGCCCTTCACCGAGCCTGCTTCTCCGGCTGATAACACACCGGTTCAGACAGGAAGCTCCATGATTTGGATCATCGTATCCGTGATATGTATGATAGCTGCTTTGCTGATGATTTTCAGATTGAGAAGCAAGCCAATTAAATAATTTCCAATCGAGGTAAATATGACAGTATTAATGATTATTTTAGGAATTTTGATGATAGTGTGCGGCTTTTCCTGTATGTTTACGCCGCTCACAACCTTTATGGACGCCGGCTATTTCATTGTCATTTTAGTAGCGGTTTACGGCGTTATCGGAATTATCAAGGCGATCGGCGAAAAACGGTTTGGCGTAGGCTTTGTGTTCAGTATTCTCAGTGTGATTTTCTGTGTTGCGGTACTGTTCTTCCCAAAGCTCATGCTTCTTGCCGACGGTGTATTGATTTACATGGAGGCTGCATGGTTCGTATTGCAGGGCATTGTTTCCGTATTTACGGCAGTTACTCTGACAAAGGCAACCGGCTCAAAGCTGTGGATATTGCAGTTGATCATCGGTATCATCGGCATTCTGCTCGGGTGCTATTCATTTTTCCACCCGGTTTTGGTTGCTGTTTCAATCGGATTCCTTCTCGGATTCTATTTTGTGGAAACAGGTTTTTCGATGCTGTTCAGCTCGGTAAAAAATGAATGATATAATGAACAGATAAGCAAAATTACACCCTCGTCGGTTTTCCGGCGGGGGTGTCGTCATTTATTCTTCTGCTGTGACTAATATTTTCGGCGTTGGTATAAACTTCGCCGCCGCTGCCGCGAACAGCATAACGGGTATCAATTTCACAGGGAACACGATCATCAGGAGCAAAACCGTAGCCAGCGGCTTTTTGAGCGTGTGACCGACAAGCGCGGTCGTCGCGACCGCCGCGCAGAATACCATATCGATCCCGAGCAGCAGACTCATTGCGCAGCCGATGCATACGCCGCAGAATATCACCGGGAAGAAGTGACCGCCCTTCAAGCCCGAATCAATGCAGACATTCGTCAGCAGCAGCTTGAACGCCGCGATCACGAGCAGCATTACCGCTCCGAGCCTGCCCGCGCCTTCCGTTACCTCGCTGATTTGATGCTCGCCCGAAAACATCGTCAGCGGAAGAACGGTTCCGGAAACGCCCAGCAGCAGACCGCCAGCGACCGCTCTCATAACCGTAAAGCGGCTGAACTTGTAATGTAATGCAGAGGTCAGCTTTTTAAATGCGAAGTAAAGATATCCGGCGGCGACGCCCGCAAGCGTTATCGGGATCGCGTACAAATATTCGGCGAGCTTCATTCCGCCGAACTCCATGCTCTCCATACCCGTACTGCTGCCGGTCAGCTTATTCAGCAGAATAAAAATGCCGAACGAGCTGAGGATCGCGGTAAGATAGAGCACGATTTTAGACGTTTTCGGAAGAGTAGCTTCTCTGTCCGACTCGATCGGTTCGATAAATCCGAACATCGGCGAACGGAAGATCGTTCCCAGCGTCGCGCTCAGCCCGATAGCCGTCAGTTCCTCGACCTCTTTTTTGTACCGCTTGAGCTTATCGCCTACCCAAGTGCACAGCCCGGCGATCACGCCCGTCAAGCCTGCCTCGGGACCGACGCTCGCGCCGAGCAGCAGCGGGAACAGCGCACTCCCAAGCGTGGAGAAAACATTGTGATAGGGATACCGCCCGGTTTTTTTGACGGTTCCCAAAACGACGTGCAGCTCCTCGGGATAATCGCCGAACTTCTTTTTCCACAGACCGACCAGCAGTCCGCCCGCGGTGCATACGATCAGCGTATAAAACGGAAAATTGATCTGCGACGGCACATACTCCCATAAGAAGGTGAGCCCGAGGTTCATCACCTTCAGAAAAGCCCAGACAATCGCGCCGACAATCGCTCCGAGCAGTGTGGTATAAAATAAAAACAGCAGGTTGTTTTTGACTTTTTTCATCTGTATCACCTTTCCTTTGTATTTTATTATAAATGATAAAATACAAAAAAGAAATACCATTTGTCCCTAAAAATGACCGTTCGTCCCTGATAGAAAGAAATAAACTTATAAATTTTCAATCATCGTACGCTTAAGAAAAACTAATAGAGCAACTACTTCAATGACTTCTATGCTGCCGACACCTCCAAAAAGATTCGCGCAGTGCAGAAAGCGAAGGGAGAGAGCGGTGAGCCGGTCAGCACAACGCCGCCCTACGGCTACGTCAAAAATCCTGAGTACAAGGGCAATCAGAAGGAAGCGCCGTGGCTGATTGTCGATCCAGAAGCAGCTGCGGTGGTGAAAAGGAGCTATGAGATGTGCGCCGAGAGAAATGGCATCGTCAAGATAGCGAATACCCTTTATGCCGAAAAGATACTGTCGTCGTCTCCTTCTCAAGCACAACAGGATATTACAAAAAAGCCCGGAAAAAAGGCAGAAGAAAAACAGGTTTTTGCTTTCCTTCTGCCTTGTGTTGTTATTAGTTTATCAGTTCGGTTTCGTCATCTTCGGAATAAGGGTTAATGCCGCTCGTGCAGATAACGTCCTCGGTTTGAAATATGATGATTTCAAGCTCGGTGCGCTCATATTTTTCTTTATCCATTACGCAAACCTCCCTATATCAACCAAAATAGACTTTTGCCGCGTCGGCGTAAGCAACAAGCGCCTTGACGACATTTTTCAGCTTTTCGTTTGTGGTGCTGCCGGTGAGGGCTTTATAGCAGTAGTTCATCGGGCTGTAGGTAATGGTGCCGAGTACGGTTTCGCCGTTTTTGACTGTAAGGGTAAAGTTGTTTTTCAGTTCACTTGCCGCAATGTCACGAATACGCGCGATATATCCGGTTTCGGTTTTCACGTTTTCAACCGTCATTTCTCTGACAGGCTGACCGTCCGCAGAATTCTCTACGCAGGTAAAGGTAAGACCTTCCACGTCGCTTGTAAGGTAGAGCGAGAGAGTTGTCTTAGATTTCAGCGAGAGCGTCGCGCCGTCAAAGGTCGTACCCTCGGGGAATTCTCCGATAACAGGATCGTCAATGGTGATATTTACGTCGTCGAGAGGATCGAGCGTATTGGTCTTGTCAAAATACTCTTTGGCGTATGCGCCGTATTGGAGCATTGCCCTAACCAGCGGCGCGGCTTTTGCGTATTCCGTGTTATCGCCGGTATGGGCGAGCAGATAATCCGCGTATTCCTTTACGGAATAGGTGTACTCGTCTCCGACGGTATCGCCGTCGTAAATCCGTGCCTTGATAATCGAGGTCATTTCCTTTGCGGCTACGTTGCACTTGAACACATAATAGCCGTCCTTCTGCTCGGCTTCACTAACCATAACCGTCTTTGTTTCGGTCTTGTCGCCGTTGGGAATGGTGAACAGCATCTATGCCGTTTGACTTTGGGCGATCTCGGGAGCAAGCTCCATATAAAAGTTCACGCCGATGTCGCCTTCGAGCGAGATAGAGTGACCGATCACTCGTGCGCCGACGCCGTCGGCAAAGGCTGGTTCTTCGGCATATGTGCCGAAGAATGCTTTATAATTGCCGCCGTATTCGAACACGAACGCCGTGCTGCTTGTTGACAGATCGCCGTCACCGCCGAACCATGTTTCGCCGTTATGTACCTTAAAGCCGGTAGCGTCGTCAGGGAGCTCCGCCTTGTACATATTGAACTTCTGTGCCTGTCCGTTCCAGTACTGGTCGCCGACAGACTGCTGGGCAGTCGCATCCAGCGCCGTCAGCGCCGCGTCCTGCGCGCCGTCAGCGCCGCCCCAGTAGCGAACCGTATAACCGTTTGGATCAAGGTTCAGAAACTCGATTACGCCGACATAGACAGTCTGCGTTGCAGCGGGCTCGGGAGTGGGAGTGTATGTAACGGTTACATTGTAAGTATTGCCGTCCTCACCGGTGAAGGAACCGCTGACTGTTACAACACCCTCATCAACCGCAACTGTGCAGGAGCCGTCGGTGAAATGAATCTTTTTGTTATTATCTGCATAGTCGATAACAAAAGTCCACTCGGGGTCTAAATCATCCCAGGTGTATGTTCCTGCTGCCTGATCAGAAGAAAGATTGGATATAAGAACGAGATAAGTGCTGGCTTCATATGCCTGGATTTGCCACAAGCCATCCGTGTCAGTCAAGTCACCCCAGGTGACGTCAGCGTTATCCGAATCGAAGTTGATCTCGATCGTCTCGCCCGCGGGAGCGGAGCCGCCTTCGAGCTTGTAGAGGCAGACCGGCCGCTGCGAAACAGACTTGTAGTAGCGGAAGCCGCTCCAATCGGAGTTATAGCGGAAATATGCAGAGTCAGAAACGATAACCGCATAGCCATCGTCGTCAAGCGAGATCGTATTCTGGATAGCTTCGTCAGATGTAACGATCTTGTTATGACCCGATCTGCCTCCGATATAAATATCGTTTGTTGTTTTGATGCTGTAGCCGCCGTCGATCTGAGCGATCGTGACCTTCGCAGCGTCGGTATCATCGTCGAACGCGATCTCGCCGTTGTTGATGGTAACTTCAATATAATTACCGGCGGAATCTAAGCTATCAAAGCTGCCGTTAAAAGCTGTGCTTCCTTCCTCATCCTCATATACGATCAGGTAGTCGCCCGACCAGTCATCCGGCTCTTCGGTGACCTTGACGAAGGACGCGCCGGAATCCGCACCGCTCGACGGCGCTTTATAGACGACCGCGACGCCGGTGGAACCGACGGTGCCGGTGATCTTTCCGTCGGACACGGTGAAGGTGTTGCCGGTGATCTGGTCCTGATAGGTGCCGGACGCCATGCGGTTGGCGGTCAGGCTGACGGAGCCCTCTCCGTCCAGCTTGCTGATGACTACGCCGGAAGTGCCGCGCTCGTTATAGGCGACCTTGCCGGAGGTGGCGAGATACTCGCTTTGGCCGCGGAAATAGTTCTTGAACTTATTGACCTCGGCGACGGCCGTGGACTTCCATGTCGTGTCATTGGTCGCGTTGGTCACATACTCGGAGCCCGGGCGGGCAAAGTACAGAGCGGTCGCGTCGGCACGGGAGCCGATGATCGCCCAGGCGCGCACGACGCTGTCGTTGCTGACGCTGCTCGTCTGCGTTCCGCCGTAGCCGGTGCCGCTGTAATAGGAGTCGCGAGACTCGACCCACAGGACGTTATTGGAGGCGGAGCGGTTGTTCTTGTAATCCACGGCCGCCACGCGGGAGGAATCCTGACCCTCAACGCCGCCCAGCGCTTCCATACCGATATTCGGCTCGGTCACGTGGCCGATGTACCAGATATAATCGTCCAGTACGTCATCGCCGCCCCACGCGTCATAGTACACTTCACCGTAGCTGAACAGGGTCTTGCCTTTTGAGCTCGCGTAGCTATTCGCTTCGCCGATCGTATTCGCCCAGAACATGGACTTATAGGCGTCGTCGTCGCGGGGCGTTTCGATATTCTGTGCCGCGTCAAAGCGGAAGCCGTCCACGCCGCAGTCGATCGATTCTTTGAGCATACTGAGCACCATAGACTGCACCTTGCTGTTAGCGGTGTTCAGATCGGGCAGATTAGAGTTATCGTGCATGACCATGTCGTAACGGTCGGAGCCGGTCAGCGCGGTGCCGGTGTTATGCCAGCAGGATTCATCCTTGAGCAGGGTCTCGTTGATCTCGCCGGAACGGCCGTTATAGCTGCCGTGAGATCCGGGATTTGCCATATGGTTCGCAACAACGTTAGCGATGATCTTGATGCCTTTCTCGTGAGCGGTATCGCACAGCGACTTCAGCTCTGCTTTGATACCGAGCCAGTTGTTGCCGTCGGCGACACAGAAGTCGACCGGCTGATAAAAATGCCACCAGACGTTGCCCTTGGTCGAGTCGTAAGAGTTGTAGTCCTTCGGGGGCTGGATACAGGACGTCTGAACGGCAGTATAGCCTGCCGCCTTGATATCGTCCAGATTTGCGAGGATCGTGTTGTACGACCAGCACATACAGTAGAGTATGTTGCCGCCCTCTACCGCTGTGGACGTCTCGGCGTACTGCGACGCGGCGCTGACACTCACATTGGCGCCGATGCCCATCACGGCAACACCCGTAACGATGAGGCACAGTGTCAGGATCAGACTGAGTATCTTCTTTATGATTTCCTCCTTCTGGAACGGATCGTCCGTTCCGGATCATTGCGCTTCCCGAAGCACGGCGGGAACGCGGTTCTATACATTGTTATTTTACTCTTTTTAAGGGTTGAATTTTACCGTTTTCATTCTTAAAATGTGTACAAGTGCTTAGTCAAAATGACGAAGACGTTAGACGTAAGGTAAACGCTGATTAACTGATGTTTTCACCAGCATAATAGGTTTACGTTACAGATTTTACTTGTAAATATCACTCATAGTATTTTCTCCTATTAAATGATTTGGCTGCGCCATGAATAGACGACAAGTCGTCATGATTTCTCGATTTGCTCCATGGTATGAATTACCGTTCATGCCAAAGGCAAATCATGACCATTGCTTTGAACTGCTTAAAGACTTCTGTCAGCCGCTCATTCAAATCTTCTATATCCGTTTCGTAGATACTCCCTGTTTCGTGCGCCAGCCTGACATATTGATTGAAATTGTTCGAGCAGCTATTCAGCAGCCTTGACACATTTTTATGTCGGTCATATCTAAATGGAAGATTTCTCCGCTGATCGCCATTTTTCGCAGATTATGGGTACGGTTCAATACAGGCGAAGCAAAGGTGTATGACTGCAAGCCTCTGCTTGAAAAATCAGGATTTGCGCCGCTAAAGGATGTTTCTGTGTTTATCAGCGTTTACATTGATTACGGTATTACCGTATGGCTTAACGGAGATATTGATATTTCTCCGAATGAGCTGTACGAAAACGGGATTAATGCGGAATACCCGGAAACTGCTTAATTGATCGTTTGGAACAAAACGTAATTCGTTATGCGATCAATAAACGGTTATTAAGCTTTCAGTTTTCAGTATTCATAAAAAAATCCTGTCATACAAAACTGAAAAATGAGTACTGAAAACTTAAAACTAAATAATACAAAGAAAAATCCTGCCACATTCGTGACAGGATTTTTCTTTGGCGCGC
>CAZVSQ010000037.1:0-12366 GCA_964629925.1 uncultured Ruminococcus sp. | reverse complement strand
CAGTAGGTGGAGTTGAGCTTAGCGAGCGTGCGGTACTGCAGCACCATCTCAACAACAGGGTGCTCGTAGCGCAGGCTTTCAAGAACCTCGGCGTTGGTGCTGTAGCCGCTTTTTGTCTTTTTCTTTACGGGCAACCCCAAATCCTCGAACAGGATTTTTCCGAGCTGCTTGGGCGAGTTGATGTTGAACTCGCTGCCGGCGCTGCTGTATATTTCCGCCTCCAGTGCGCTTATTTGCGCCGAGAGCGTCGCGCCGTAGTCTGCTATGCCCTGACGGTCGACCTCAAAGCCGATGTTTTCCATCTTGGCAAGCACCTTGGCAAGCGGTATTTCGATTTCAAACAGCAGTTTTTCCTGACCGTTAGCCTTGATTTCGCCAAAAAGCTTTTCGCAAAGCTTGTCGTAAACCGCCAAGGCGCGGTAAGGCTTGTACTCCTCTTTATCGGTGAGCGGCAGCTCAATGCGGTCAGCGGCGCACAGATTTTCGTCGGTGTAATCCTTTGACGACGGCTCAAGCAGGTACGCCGCAAGCTCAACGTCAAATAATTCAGCGCCCACCTCAAAACCCGAGGAGTCGGCATAGGCAAACAGCGCCTTGCTGCCGCGGGTGCAGATCGTAAGCTCATTATCGGTGACAAGCTGCTTAAACAGTGCCGCGTCAGCCGAGAGGTAAACCCTGCCCTCATTCATAACGGCAAAGGATTTTAATTCTTTATTGGAAATGTTAAATGATAAATAAGCTTTTTTTGAGGCTTTTATTTTCTCTAAAGGAATATTATCTTCAACAACTTCAAGCAAAGCTGTTTTTGATTCCGCCTGTTCTTCGGCGGCAGGAACCGCGTCAAGCTCGTATTTTTCTATTAAAGAAAATAATTCGAGCCTTGCCATATATCTCGCGCAGGCGGCGCGGTCTTTTATCTCGACCTTGTAATGCCCTATTTCCGTGTCGATCGGCGCGTCTGTTGCGATTCTGCCAAGCTTTAAGCTGAGGAAAGCGTTATCCTTTGAAGCTATAAGCTTTTTGCGCACGCCGTCCTTTATTTCAAGCTCGTCGAGGTGTTCGTAAATATAATCGACCGTATGATAACGCTTAATCAAGTCGCCTGCACCCTTGGGGCCTATGCCCGCTACTCCGGGAATATTGTCGGAGCTGTCGCCCTGGATAGCCTTTATCTCGATCAGGCCCGAGGGCGTTACGCCGTAATCCTCCATGATTTTTTCGGGCGTGTAGAGAATGTCGTCGCGGTTTGTGCAGAGGTGCACATGCGTTTTTTCGCTTACAAGCTGCAGGCTGTCGCGGTCTCCTGTTGCGATAACGCATTCGTTGCCGCCGGTTTCGCACGCCGCGGCAAAGGTGCCGAGGATATCGTCGGCTTCATAGCCCTCGCAGGTCACGATTTTATAGCCCAGCAGCCCGAGAAGCTCCTTAAGCGGAGGCATTTGGCTTGCGAGCTCGGGCGGCATACCCTTTCGCGTAGCCTTATAACCGCTGTACATTTTATGGCGGAAGGTTGGCGCTTTTAAATCAAAAGCAATAGCTACCGCCCCGGGCGACTCTTCCTTTTCTATTTTGCGAAGCATTGTGAGAAAGCCGTAAATCGCCTGGGTAAACTGCCCCTCTTTGTTTGTCAGGGGACGGATACCGTAAAACGCGCGGTTAACAATGCTGTTTCCGTCAACAACCAACAATCTCATAGCTTATACATCACTTCCGTAATAACCCCGTTTTTGTAGTATATTCGCGGCACGCGCTTTCCTACAAGGCAAACGACCTCGTAGTTGATGGTGTTTGTGTTTTCGGCGATGGTGTCGGCGGTCGGCTCGCCGTTCCCGCCCGTTCCGAAAACTATCACCTCGTCGCCGATTTTAACGTCATCAATATCCGAAACGTCAAGCATGGTCTGATCCATGCATATCCTTCCGACGATTTCGGCGCGTCTGCCGTTAACGAGCATATAGCCGTCCTGAGCGTTCTGGCGCACATATCCGTCGGCGTAACCGATTGGAACCGTAGCGATCTTCATATCCTTTTCGGCGGTAAAGGTCCTTCCGTAGGAAATCGTGGCGCCCTTTTTAAGGTTCTTTACATACGCCACTGTAGTTTTTAGCGTCATTGCGGGCTGCAAATCGAGCTTGCCGAAAAGCTTTGGCGACGGCGCAAGACCGTAAAGAATAATGCCCGCGCGCACCATGTCGCAGTAGGTGTCGCTGTAATCCTCGATAGCGCCGCTGTTTGAGCAGTGAGTATAGGGTATTTCAAGCCCCGCCGCTTCAAGGGCGTTTTTAACATGGCTGAAGTTTTCATACTGCTTTTCTGTAAAAGCTCTGCCCTCGTCGCCCTCGTCGGACACGCAGAAGTGGGTAAACAGTCCCTCGGGCTGAAGATTAGTAAGCGCGCACGCCTCGCATATTTCTTTTACGGAATCATCATCTCTCGGGAATTCCTGACACATAAAGCCGATCCGGCTCATGCCCGTGTCGCACTTGATGTGGATCTTACACACGCAGCCGTACTCGGCGCACTGAGCGGAGAGGGCTTTTGCGTAATCGAGCGAGAAAACCGCCTGCGATATATTGTACTGCGCCAGCCTTTGAGCGTCGCGCACGGGAGTATAGCCCAAAATAAGTATGGGCAGCTTAACGCCAGAGGTGCGTATTTCGATTCCCTCGTCGATATTCGACACCGCGAAAAAGTCCGCGCCCAGCCTCTCGTAAATGTGAGCCAGCTCAACGGCGCCGTGACCGTAGCCGTCGGCTTTTATAACGCAGCAGATTTTTGCTCTGCCGCCGATTTTATCCTGTATTGTGTGAAAGTTGCGCTCGATCGCGTCCAGCGAGATTTCAGCCCAGGTTCTCTTGACAAAATCCATATTCTGCTCCTTTTTAAAGCTACTCATAGATATTCTTATTATACTATTTTTTAAAGTGTAAATCAATAACTGTAACGATTTTGGAGTAGTTTTTTGCATTTTTTCATTTATACGGCAAAAATACTTGATTTTTGAGTAATATTTTGGTATAGTAAAAACGGTTTTATGCTTTAGCGCATTAAAATTATATTATATGAGGAGGAACAATATGAGTTCAGACAAAATCATTACTCTGGTTGCCTTTGCGTTTTACATGATCCTGATGATTTTAATCGGCGTGTTCTACTCAAGAAAAACCAAGAATAATGAAGATTATTTTCTGGGCGGCAGAAACCTGGGCGGCTGGACAGCGGCTCTCTCGGCGCAGGCGAGCGACATGAGCGGGTGGCTGCTTATGGGACTTCCGGGCGCTATTTACCTTTCGGGCACAGGCGAGATCTGGACAGCTATAGGTCTTTTGATCGGCACTATCCTGAACTGGTATCTTGTATCGTCACGGCTCAGAAAATACACCATTGTATCGGGCAATTCGCTCACTATCCCAAGCTTTTTCGAAAACCGCTACCGCGACAAGAGGGGCGTTATCAAAATCGTTGCCGCGGCTATTATCGCTATTTTCTTTGCGGTTTACACCGCGTCGGCGTTCAGCTCCGGAGCGAAGCTGTTTAAGACGCTGTTCGGCGACTCTATCGACAACGCTTATGTGGTAGGTCTTATCATCGCGGCGGTCGTTATTCTTATTTACACCCTGCTCGGCGGATTCAAGGCTGTTTGCACCACCGACTTCATTCAGGGCATGCTTATGCTTGTTGCTATTTTGGCTGTTCCGATCATCGCTTACGGCACCATGACATGGGACGGCGGCTTTGCAAGCTCGCTTAGCAAAAACGGCGTATCAAGCCCCGAAAACTACATCAACCTGTTCAAAACTCCCGACGGCGAGAACACCTCGACTATCTCGATCATCTCAGGTCTTGCGTGGGGACTCGGCTACTTCGGTATGCCCCACATCATCATCCGCTTTATGGCTATCAAAAACGAGCGCGAGGTCAAGAAGTCAAGAAAAATCGCTATCGCGTGGGTTATCCTTTCACTTGCGGCGGCATGCTTTGTCGGCTTTGTGGCAAGGGGCTACCTCAACACCCAGCTTGACGGCAACAACAGCGAAACCGCGTTTATCCGCCTTATTCAGCAGATGTTCTCGGGCAACTTCGCTTTGGTATTCATCGGCGGCATCTTCCTGTGCGGCATTCTTGCGGCTATCATGTCAACAGCCGACAGCCAGCTGCTTGTAACATCCTCGGCTATCTCAGAGGACGTTTACAAGGGCATTTTCAAGAGAAAGACCGCAAAAGACGAAAAAACCGAAAAGAAGGCTCTTATGATCGGCAGGATCGCTGTTCTTGTCATCGCGGTCATCGCCTTTATTATCGCGCTTGACCCCAACTCCAGCGTAATGAAGCTGGTTAAGGACGCTTGGGGCGGCTTCGGCGCGGCGTTCGGTCCCGTTGTTCTTCTTGCTCTGTTCTGGAAGCGCTCAAACCTTGCGGGCGCTATCTCGGGCATGATCACGGGTACGGTTTTCGTTCTGTTCTGGTCATATATCCCGCTTATTCAGAACACCGACCTCACCAAATTCAACGGCGCGGATATGATCACGCTCTACGATTCAACAGGTCTTTACTCACTGGCTATAGCGTTCCCGCTGGCGCTTATCGTCAACATTGTGGTTTCGCTCATTACCAAAAAGCCCTCTGAGGAGATCACCAAGGAGTTTGAATCCGTTAAGACGATTGAGATTTAATCCATAAATTTTGGCGGCAGCCCGTTTGGACTGCCGCCTTTCTTTTTGTCATAATTATTTCTTAAAAGGATTTGGGATATTGCCGATAAAGCCCTTGCCCTGCTTTATTATATCCTTAGCCTGATCCTTTTCGATACCGAACTTTGCGTTAAGCTCTTCGGCTATTTTGTCCTCGTCGCCGCCGCTCATTACGATCTCGGCGATTTTGCCGATGTCGTCCATGCTAAAGCCCATTTTCTGCAAGAATGAAAAATCCATAATATTGTCCTCCTTTGGATTCTTATAAAATACTAAACGCGTTCAATGACCGCGCAGGTCACATTGTCGTTGCCCCCGTGGTTCAGCGCCGCCTGAACAAGCTTGAACGCGGGCTGGTCGGGGTTTTGGAGCATTACGCTTTGAATATCCTGCAAGCCGAGCTCGTCATACAGTCCGTCGCTGCAGAGCAGCAGCTTGTCGGTATCCTGCATAGCTATCGGCTCAAAAAGCTGCGGAGAAAGCCCTTGGCGGTAGTAATCGACGCCCAAAAACGAGGTCAGCTTGTGGCTGTCAAGGCTTCTTTCCGCCTCCTCAAGCGTGTAGATATTCGCCTCGTACTTTTTCATTGCGAGCGTCTGATCCTTTGATATCTGAGTCAAAACGCCGTTGCGCAGCAGGTAAATACGGCTGTCGCCCAGCGAGAACGGGTACGCTACGCCGTTGATAAACACCAGCGCCACAACGGTGCTGCCGCCTGTCTGGCATTTGTTTTCCTCAAGGAAGGTGCGGATGTCGTCGTTAGCCTTCTGAACGAATTTGCCGACAAACTCCTCGAGCCTTGTTTCGGGATCCGGCGTCTGAGTTATGTCGGTGTAGAGCTGCTTGGCGTTTTTTGCCGAGATAAACGACGCGTACTCGCCCTTTGCCTCTCCGCCCATTCCGTCAAAAACAGCGGCAAACATCGGCGCGTCATGCTCCGAAACAAACTTTACGTTTTTATACTCCAGTTTTTTTGAGATATTGTTTATTGTAAAATTGTCCTCGTTATTGTCGCGGACCAAGCCCTTGTGAGATACCAGATATACTCTGTAGCGCTCTTTGGCATTTGATTTGCTTTTTCCGTTTGTATCCATTAGTCACCAACCGATTATGAGTCTCTGTTTTTGATTTTTAAAGCCAAACCGCATACAAATGTGTTGAAAATGGTGATTCCTATTATAGCGAACCATGCGGCGAACAGTCTTATTACCTCGGGCTTATAGAAATCGCTGTTCATGGGATTGTTGAACAGCGGTTCGACCTGCTGAACGCCCGTCGGCATATGGAACAGATCCGCCTCGCAGCCGAACGCAGCCATTCCCCAACGGCTGAGGGTAAAGTACGAAAAAACCTCGCTGGCGCCCGAAAGAATGAACAGCACGCCGCTCATAACAAGCTGGATGATAAGCACAAACGGCATAATAGTCATTGCGGTCGTGGGAGTTCCCGAGATAGCCGAAATCATAAGGCCGAGCACAGCGGCGCTGAAGGTGAGCATGTAAATCGTGATAAAGTTTTCGACATAAGCGCTTATCAGGAGATGAGCGGATTTGTCGAACCGCATCCAAATGCAGCAGACCACAAAAATAATTATGGTCTGGGCAAGGCAGAGCAGCGCCTGCCACAGCAAATGAGCGAATACATAGGACGATATCCTGAGCCCCTGGCGGTACTCCGCGCGGATGATCTCATGCTCCTTGCAGATGCTCTGGATCGAGTTGAAAATGCCTATCCAGATGCACGCCGACGCAAGGGTGAAAAAGCCCGAATTTGTGGTATCGAAGTTGCCGAACATGTCGGGGCCTACGATAAGCGCCACGAGCATTGAGATTATCAGCGCGAAAATGAGGTACTTCCACGATTTTTCGCGCATATTGATGCGGAACAGCTTTTTAAAGTACACATTAGTCTGTGTCATTAAATCCGATTCATTCAATAGAAAGACCTCCTCTGAGCAGACATATATTTATTGATGTATTCGTCAGCCTTGCCCTTGCCGCCCTCATACGGCGGGTTGATTTCGATCATAATGTCCTGAAGCTTGCTTACTCCGAAATGCTCCAACGCCTCCTCAACGGTTCCGAAGAACGCGAGATGACCGGCGTTGTCAACTGCGCTTTTTGCCAGCACAACGACCTTTGTAAACAGCGAAAGCCCCGTATTCACGTCGATAGCGTCGTCGGGCTCGTGAGAGATGACCATGACTATTTTATCGTTTGAGGCGATTTCCTTTAAAATTTCCATCTGTTGGGTACGCGAGGCGGCGTCAAGTCCCGAGTCGGGCTCGTCGCAGATAAACACCTTTTGGAAACCGATAAGCTGATAAGCGACCGATACCTTCTTTTTCTGGCCGCCGCTTAGCTGGCTTATAAGGTGATTCTGAAGGTTGGTGATACCCACCTTTTCCATTACGTCGTTGATGCGCCTTTGCTTTTCCTGCTTTGAATAGTTGCGCTTGTCAAGCTTTATGTCCGCCTGATCCATAAGCGTGTTCTTTACCGTGTCGTTAAGGCGCAGAGTCAAAAACTGCGGAACCAAGCCGATCTGGGACTTCATGCTCTTGAAGTTCTCGTAAAGGTTCTGACCGTTGAGGATTATCCTTCCGTCAGCCTTGCTGGCGCCGAGAATAGCGTTTACAAGCGTTGTTTTGCCCGCTCCCGAACCGCCGAGAATCAGCACAAAGTCGCCGCTGTCTACCTGGAAGCTTATATCTCTGAGCAGCACCTTGCCGCCGCCGACGGTTTTCTTAGCGATGTTTACGCTGAGGTTGCCGGTGCTCTCCTTGGGATTGTTGAAAATGAGCAGGTTGCCGAAAACGATTATCGTGGTGTTGGCGATCTTAATAACATCGTGGTCGCACACTCTGCCGCTGCCCTGAACGCCTACTCCGTTTACGCTCACGCCGTTGTCGCTGTTGTTGTCGAAGATCAGCCAGCCGCCCTGCGCGCGCCTTAATACCGCGTGCTCGCGCGACACCGAGAGGTCGTTAAGGCGGACAACGCTGTTTTCGCCTCTGCCTATGGTGACGTTTACAAGGTTGCCCATATTGAAAATGCGCCACGATTCGTCATACCGAAGGCTGGTGCAAAAAATCATTATTACCGCCTCGGGGTGCGGCTGGTCGAGCGTTTTGCGGTCGACGCGGATGATGTCGCCGTCGGTGAGCCTGTAGGCGCGCGAGCCGCGCTCGTTAAAGCGCTCAAGCTTTACGCCGTTGATATATGTTCCGTTTAAGCTGTTGTTGTCGATATAGTAATAGACGCCCTCACTGTCGTCGTAAATAAACTTGCCGTGCTGCCTTCCGACTATGGCGGACTGCACAAGGATATCGCACTGAGGCCCATTGTAAATACGTCCGAAGGTCATGTCGCCCTTGAGCGGAACTACCCTTGGCTGACAGTTACAGTCAACTACCAGCAGCGTCGCGGGAAGAGGCGGCGCCGGACGATAGAACATGGTTTTTTGCATTTCCATTAATACTACCCCTATTTTATCATAATTATTATACACTACTATTTTACACTGTGAAAATAGACATGTCAAGCTTTTTCTGAATTTGAAAATGTGTTTGATTTCACCAAAGCAAATACAGACAGAAAAAATGACCGGCTCATAAGAACCGGTCAAAATCACTGTTATTCGCCCTTGCTTACTATTGTTATGATTATAGCGTACTCGCCGCCGCCTAAGGATTCGGCGGTGCAGTTGAAGGTGTAGTCGCTCCAAGAGCTGCTTGTAACGGCAGCCGCCTCGTATTCCGCCTCGGCGAAAAACGATTTCTGCGCGGAGTTAAATGACATATCGCTCTTGTCTGAGTCCGTGCGAAGGGTTATACCGCCGCCGCGAAGGCTTGTATCGCGCGCCATTCCCTTTGCTTCAAGGTGAGAAGCTACCGCTTCTGCCCAGCGCGAGGCGTTTGACGCCGTGCACAGCTCGCTGTGAGTCAGCACGGTATCGTCGGTGATCTTGCGCTCGGCGCGCTTTACGGTTATGTTGCAGGAAGCATTGTGTCCGTTTGACGAGGAGACCGTAAGCGTGCAGGTTCCGGCGTTGACGCCCGTAACGGTGACAGTTTTACCCGAAACCGACGCCTTTACATTATTGTTGCTTACTTCCGCCTTGCAGGTTTTATTGACTGCGTCGGTTGGTTCAAAGCTGACTTCAAGCGTTTGGCTCTCGCCTGCCGTGACTGTGAGCGAGGTTTGGCTGAGCGAGATCGATTTTACGGAGTGCGCCTCTATCTCGGCGATGACCTCGCTCTGGATAGAGCCTAAATACGGGTTGATGTTGGCGCCCGTGATGTTGTCGGCGGGAACATCGGTGGTGATAGTAGTGGGCTGCACCGTTGAAGCCTGAGTAGCCTCTGTGCTCTTGGTTTCAGCGGGAGCCGTTGTTGTCTGCTTTTTGGATTCCTTGGTGGTTTCCTGCTGGGCTGTGGATTCGGGCGCGGTAATGCCCTCTGTCGATGTGCCGTCGTAAAGCTTGCCTTCGCCCTCGGGATAAACGCGGTTCACCGCGTCATTCGCGCTGCTGTCCTTTGCGCCGCACGCTGTAAAAAGCGCCGCAGCCGTAATAACGGCAAGCAGTATTGGCAAAAGCTTATATTTGATGTTTTTCGTGCTGATCATCCTCTTTTCGCAATTGAGCCGAGCTTGTTTCTGGGGATTGAGAACGCTACATTGTTGGCATGATCGCCTACTCTTTCAAGAATAGTGAGCATATCCAGGAAGATGGTACCGTTTTCCGCGCTGCATATACCGCTGTTCATGCGGTTGATGTGATTGAATTTATAGATTTTAACACGGCTGTCAAGCGCGCTTTCGGTTTCGATAACCGACTTTGCTATCTCAAAGTCCACGTTCTGCGCGTTAAACAGAGTCAAGCCGTCGTCAAGCAGCTTTGTCACCATCTCGTTAAGGTGCTTAAGCTCGGCAATAGCGTCGTCGGAAAACTTTACCTTGTTTGCGATCATTTCCTTTGCGTGCTCGGTTATGTTCTCGGCGTGGTCTCCTATACGTTCCATGTCCTGGATCGCGGAATACATAACGCCCATTGTTTTTCGGTCGTTGTCAACGATGTCAAGACCGTTGATCTTTACAATATACCTTGTTATTTCGTGTGTGAGGAAGTCGATGACCTTCTCGTTCTTCTCTACCTTTTCGATAAGTCGCGCGTCGCCCTCAAAAAACGCCCTCATAGCGTAGTTGTAGTTCTTTCTGGAAAGCTCGCCGAGGCGCTTGCACTCGTTTTCGACCTGCAAAACTGCCATAGGCGGCGTTTTCAGGATACGGGTGTCGAGGTATACGGTCTCCATCTTTTCCTTTTCCTCGTCGATATCGCGCAAAATCAGCTTTGTAAACTTGATGATAGGCGTCGAAAGCGGCAGGAATATTATCGTGCGCAGTACGTTGAACGCTATATGCACCATTGATATCTGGCTTGCGGTATTGCCCTTGAGGAACGGAATGCTCTCGGCTATCGCGGGGACCGAATAATCGGTAAACGACATGCAGTAAACGATAACGCTTATCAGGACAGCGGCAAAAAAGCTTGTCAGAAAGTTTGACAGAGCGACCTGCTTTGACTCGCGGTTCGCACCCGCCGCCGACAGGAATACGGGCATACACGCGCCGACGTTCATGCCGAAGATTATGTAAATACAGTTGTCAAGGCTTACAACTCCGCTGAGTCCCAACGCCATAAGAATACCTACCGAAGCCGACGAGCTTTGGATGATAGCGGTAAACGCCATACCTACAAGCAGACCGAGCACAGGCGACGACATTGTTGAAACGGCGTTGCGGAAGGCGTCGCTCTCCTTAAGGAAGTCAAAGTTCGAGCTCATTAAGTCCATGCCCATGAACAGAATACCGAAGCCCGCCAAAATCTGGCCGTAGTAGCGGTAATTGTTCTTTTTGGCAAAGGTTATTACCAAAGCGCCCGCAAAGGTGAACAGCGGCACGATAGCCTTGATGTCTATCGCCAAAATCAGCGATGTGACCGTAGTACCGATTTTGGAGCCGAAGAGTATGCCGATACTCTGATAAATGTCCATAAGCCCCGCGTTGACATAACCGACTACCATTGCGTCGGTAGCGGACGAGCTTTGGATCACTGCGGTCACAAGCACGCCGACAAGCATGGCGATAAACTTGTTGCTGGTTATTTTTTGCAGCATGATCCTCAGCTTGTTACCTGCCGCAAGCTCAAGACCCTCGCCCATTTGTTTCATACCGATGAGGAACAGGCCAAGACCGCCTAAAACCATTATAATTTTGAAGATAATACTGGTATCCATACTTCCCATCCTAACTGCAATAAATGCCATAGTATTCCGGATCTCTCTATTAGCTTTCTCTCTGTAGTTTGACTATATACAAACTTAAATTTATTATAGCACAAAATTACGCAATTTTCTACAATTTTTTTGCACAAATTGAAATTTAGTCAAAGCAATTTTTCCCTTGTCCGCAAAGCCGCGCCGGCTTGCCCGCCTTGCTTGACAAAACATGTGAAAAACTATATAATAATGAATGATTCATAATAATATGGCGGAGGTGTGTATGAAAAAGAAATTCGTTATCATTGCGCTTCTATGTGTAATATCAATATTATATTGCTTTAGCGGATGTACGGATACAAGCGGACTGCCCGCAATTACAATGTCGCCTTATGCCAACAACGGCGATCCTGCGCGTTCTTCTTCAAAAGCCGAATCAAATAATGAGCAGGATTCCACGGAGCCGTCCGCATCTCCTAAAGAGCAAAAGCCGGCGGTAGCGCCCGGCTGGTTCGACGACGCGGTATTTGTAGGCGACAGCGTTACGCTAAAGCTCAGCTACTACTGCGACGAGGATCCCGAAAACACGCTCTCCGATGCAAAGTTCTTCTGCGCGGGAAGCTTAGGCTATACAAACGCGCTGTGGGATCTTGACCAGGAAGACGCGGTCCACCCGTACTATCAGGGGCAAAACTATCAATCCAAGGACTGCGCCTCGGTGACGGGCGCGTCAAAGGTGTTCATCATGCTGGGCATGAACGACTTAGCGCTTTACGGAATTGACGACACGATTCAAAGCGCCAAGACGCTTATCGGCGATATTCTAACCCAATCGCCCGGCGTTACCATATACGTCCAGTCAGTCACCCCGATCATCGCGGGCAAGGAGGACGAGGACTCAAACAACATCAATATCCGCAAATTCAACGGCGAGCTCGAGCAGCTATGCGACGAGAACGGCTACCACTACCTCAACGTATATGAGCAGCTGGCAGATAACGACGGATACCTTCCGCTTGAATACTGCAGCGACCCTGACGCACAGGGTATCCATTTTACCGACGAGGCGTGCGAATTGTGGATCCAATATCTAAAGGAGAATGTATCATGAAAAGAACAGTAATAGTATTGGCTGCGGTACTTGCCGCAGTTATGCTGCTTTGCTCCTGTTCATCGGGCGGAAGCAGCAGCTCAAGCGGCGACAGCAGTCAGTCGGGCGGCAAAACCCTCACCGACGTATGGAGCGCCGTTAAAAACGAGGTCACCTTCAGCGACTTCAACGAATTTACCGAGGCTAAAAAACTGCAGCGGTACTACGGCATCACCGAGGACATGGTAAGCGAATTCGCGGGCGGTATAAACGGCTCGGGCGTCAATCAGGAGGAGGTCGTGCTC
>CAZVSQ010000036.1:0-12706 GCA_964629925.1 uncultured Ruminococcus sp. | reverse complement strand
TATTTTATTAAACATATTTCCCTCTTTTCGAGTTTCAATGTCAGTAATTTATTTGGTTCAAATACAAACCGCACGCCTGCGCGGTAGGTCCCGCGTACTTTCTGTCTTTCTTTTCAATAATCGCGGGTATCCCGTCCGGCGGTATCTTGCCCTGAGCGACCCTCAGAAGAGTGCCGACCATTATCCTCACCATGTTGTAAAGAAATCCGTCCGCTTCAACGCGCATGATCACCATGTCGCCGTCACGGGTAACGGAAAAGCGCTTTACATCCCGCGTCATGTCACCTGGCTCTCTGTTGTCGAGAGTGCAGAAGGAGGTGAAGTCGTGTTTTCCGACATACGCCTGAGCCGCGGAATCGAGCTGCTCAACATCGAGCGGATAACGGTAGTGAAGCGCGTAACCGTCCAAAAACGGACTGCGCACCTCGCTGTTCCAGATTTTGTAAATATATTCCTTGCTTTTGCAGCTGTAGCGCGCGTGAAAATCCAAGTCGACCTCGCGGCAGTCAAGCACCGCTACCGACAACGGCAGCCAGCGGTTAAGCGCCGCCTTAAGCCTTTCGGGCGGAATTGGGTGAGCGGTTTTTACGCTTACGCAATATTTGTTAGCGTGCACGCCGCTGTCTGTACGGCTGCAGCCTTTAACGTCGAAATCATCTCCGATTATTCTTGACAGCGAATTTTGCAGCGCCTCCTGAACGGTGTAGGCGTTTTGCTGGATCTGCCAGCCGTGAAAGCATTTTCCGTCATATGAAATTGTAAGCAGGAGGTTTCTTAAATCGCCCCCGTCACAAAAATGTTGCATACAATTACTCCGCCGATGGCAAGCGCAAGAATGACAAACGAAATAACGTCACGCGCCGCCAGATGTATTTGTTTCATGCGGGTCCTGCCCGCTCCGCCGCGGTAGCAGCGGCATTCCATTGCCGTAGCCACGTCGTAAGCGCGCCTGAACGCGGATACAAACAGCGGAATCAAAATAGGTATAAGCGCCTTGACGCGCTTTATAAGGTTGCCCGACTCCATGTCGGCTCCCCTTGCCTTTTGCGCCTGCATTAGCTTGTCGGTCTCTTCAAGCAGAGTGGGAATAAAGCGCAGCGCGAGCGACATCATCATAGCTATCTCGTGAACGGGAAAATGCAGAACCTTGAGCGGTCTCATAAGGCGCTCGATAGCGTCTGTAAGCTCTGTAGGAGAGGTCGTAAACGTCAGGCACGAGCTTGCCAGAATAAGGCAGATTATTCTGACGGTTACAAATACGGCGCGGTTTATTCCGTTCCATGTAAGGCGGAAAACCCACCACTGCCATATTGCTTCTCCCGACCCGTAAAACAGGTTCAAAAGCGAGGTAAAGATAACTATGAAAATAATCACCTTTAGGCTTTTGAAGTAAAACTTAGGGGAAATCCTGCTCAGCACAAGAAACAGCGCGGTAAACGCCGCAACGATACCGAGCGAAATATAATTAAAGGTGCAGAAGATAATAACCACATAAGCGATAAACATCAGGATCTTCGCCCGCGGGTCAAGCCTGTGGACAAGGCTTTTCGCCGGGAAATACTGACCGAAAGCAACGTCTCTTACCACAGCTGTCCCTCCTTTTTCAAAAGCGGGACAAGCGCCGAGAACGCCTCGTCAACCGTCAGCACACCCTCCGGAACATTAAAGCCCTTTCTGAGTAAGTCCTGCATGATTTTTGTGATTTGCGGAACCCTGAGGCCGTAATGCGCAAGCTCGTCGCCGCGCCTGAACACCTCTTTTGTCGGCTCAAACATGGCAAGCCTGCCCTTGTTCATCACAATTATTTTATCGGCAACACGCGCTATGTCCTCCATTGTGTGGCTGACAAAAATAACGGTGTTGTGGCACTGCTTGTGATAATTGACTATCTGGCTCAACAGCACCTCACGTCCCATCGGGTCAAGCCCCGCCGTGGGCTCGTCAAGCACCAAAACCTCGGGGTTCATCGCAATAACACCGGCTATTGCGGCGCGTCGCTTTTCACCGCCCGAAAGGTCAAAAGGTGATTTATCGAGCAGCTCGGGCTTTAATCCTGTAAAAGCCGCGGCGTCAATAACCGCCTTGTCGAGAGCCTCGCCCTCCAAGCCCATATTTTGCGGGCCGAAGGCGATGTCTTTCCTTACTGTTTCCTCAAAAAGCTGGTATTCGGGGTACTGGAAAACCATTCCAACCCTGAAACGGACTGAGCGTATTTTTTTAGGCTGCTCCCAAATGTCTTTTCCGTCGAGAAGAACCTGCCCGTCGGTTGGCCTGATAAGCCCGTTGAGCATCTGCATAAGAGTGCTTTTACCGGAACCCGTATGCCCGATAACGCCGATAAATTCGCCCTGATTGATTTTAAGGCTCACATTGTCAACAGCGCGTTTTTCAAAGGGCGTGCCCGCGCCGTAAACAAAGCCCAGATTTTTCAGCTCAAGAACACAACTCATCTCATTGCCTCCTCAAGCATAGCCACGCAGCTTTCCTGCGTAAGCGGTATTCTATCAAACTTAACGCCGCAGCCGCGAAGCCTGAAAACAAGCTCTGCCGACTGTGGCACGTCCAAACGGTGTTTTTTCAGAAGCTCAACCTGGGAAAACACCTCGTCGGGAGTTCCCTGCAAAAGGATTTTGCCGCTGTCCATCACCACAACGCGGTCGGCAAGCACCGCCTCGTCCATAAAGTGGGTTATAAGCACCACGGTGATCTTTTTTTCACGGTTAAGCTTTAAAAGTGTGGAAATAACCTCTTCCCTGCCGCTCGGGTCAAGCATAGCGGTCGGCTCGTCAAGCACGATGCACTGAGGCTGAATTGCCAAAATGCCGGCGATTGCAACGCGCTGCTTTTGTCCGCCCGAGAGCTTGTGCGATTCATGCTCGCGGTAATCGTACATATCTACCGCTTTTAGCGCGTCGTCGACTCTGCGCCTGATTTCGGCAGGCTCTACCCCGAGGTTCTCGGGACCGAAGGCAACGTCCTCCTCGACAATGCTCGCTACGAGCTGATTGTCGGGGTTCTGGAGCACCAGACCGACCTTTTCGCGGATATCAAAGGTCTTTTCCTCAACGGAGGTATCGTCTCCGTCAATAATCACTTTTCCGCTGTCGGGTAAAAGCATAGCGTTAAGGTGCTTTGCCAGAGTGGATTTTCCGCAGCCGTTGTGACCGATAACGGCGACAAACTCGCCCTTCTCGATATCGAGGCTCACCCCGTCAACGGCGTTTATTATCGGCTTGCCCTCATCCACATCATCGTAGGAAAAGCGCAAGTCGCGTATAGAAATAAAACTCATTAAGATTTCTCCCAGATTGCGGTTGAGCCGCAGGGCAGTACAAGCCCCGTGTCGCTCACGCGCAAACCGATTTCGTCGCCCGAAACGCTGCCGCCAAAGTCCTTTTGGAGCAGCATGCCGAGCAGGTATTCCATTACCGCCGGCGAAAGCCCCGTGGTATAGGAATTAAGAATAAAGAAAACGGGATCGTCGCTTAAAACCTGCTTACAGAGCGTTACAAGCGGAAAAAGCTGTTCCTCAAGCTTCCAAACCTCGCCGCCCGGACCTCTGCCGTATGAGGGCGGGTCCATTATTATCCCGTCGTATTTGTTGCCGCGGCGGATCTCGCGCTGAACAAACTTGACGCAGTCGTCAACAAGCCAGCGCACCGGTCTGTCGGCAATGCCGCTTGACTGCGCGTTTTCCTTTGCCCACTGCACCATACCCTTTGAGGCGTCGACGTGGCAAACGGAGGCGCCTGCGCTCATGCATGACAGTGTGGCGCAGCCCGTGTAGCCGAAAAGATTGAGGATTTTAAGCTCTCTGTTTTCGGATTTGATTTTCCCGGCGGCAAAGTCCCAGTTGACCGCCTGCTCTGGAAAAACGCCCGTGTGCTTAAAGCCCATGGGTTTTATGTTGAAAGTAAGGTCATTATAGCCGATCGTCCAGCGGTCGGGAACTTTTTTATACTGCTCCCAGTAACCGCCGCCCTTGTTTGAGCGGTGATAGCGCGCGTGCGCCTGTTTCCACAGCGGATTCTTCTTATCGGACGACCAGATTATCTGCGGGTCGGGACGGATAAGAATAATATCGCCCCAGCGCTCCAATCGCTCGCCGTCAGAGGTATCGATCAGCTCGTAGTCTTTCCATTTATCTGATAAACGCATTTATTTATCCGTTCCTTATCAAATCAGTTTTGTTCAAATAGATTCGGCTGTGTCGCCGAGCCGTAAACCGCGCCCTTGGGAAAGTCATATCCCAAATGGCGGCAGCCCTCGGCGGTGATACAGCGGCCTCTCGGTGTGCGGCTGAGAAAGCCTATTTGAAGCAGATACGGCTCGTAGACGTCCTCGATAGTGACCGCCTCCTCGCCGATAGCGGCGGCAAGAGTTTCAAGCCCGACGGGACCGCCGTTGTAGAATTTTATAATAGCCTCAAGCATACGCCTGTCGTTATTGTCGAGGCCGAGCTCGTCGATCTCAAGCCTGTCAAGCGCTGTCTGAGCGGTTTCAAGCGTTATTACGCCGTCGCTCATAACCTGGGCGAAATCTCGCACGCGCTTTAGCATTCTGTTAGCGATCCGAGGCGTTCCGCGCGAACGGGACGCGATCTCAATAGCACCCTCGTAGTCGATTTTTATTCCGAGGATCCCCGCGCTTCGTGTAACGATTTTCGCAAGTTCCTCGGGCGTGTAAAGCTCAAGTCTTAAAAGAACGCCGAAGCGATCTCTGAGCGGCGCCGTGAGCTGACCGGCCCTTGTTGTAGCGCCGACAAGGGTAAAGCGCGGAAGCGGAAGGTGGTACGAAGCCGCCATCTGTCCCTTGCCCGTGATAATATCAATAGCGAAGTCCTCCATAGAGGGATACAAAACCTCCTCGACCGCGCGGCTGAGACGGTGTATCTCGTCGATAAACAGCACGTCGCCCTCGTTGAGGTTGGTAAGCAATGCCGCAAGGTCTCCCGGCTTTTCAATTGCGGGGCCGGAGGTTATGCGGATATTTACCCCAAGCTCGTTGGCGATAATTCCGGCAAGCGTGGTTTTACCGAGTCCGGGAGGGCCGTAAAGGAGCACATGGTCTAGAGTTTCGTTGCGTATTTTAGCCGCCTCGATATAAACGCGCAGATTCTCCTTCGCCTTTTCCTGGCCGATATACTCATCCAGAGTTTTAGGACGGAGAGGGTTATCTCCTTCGGCTGAATCCGCGGGGATCTCGGCGGGATCCATTATTCGGTTTTCAAAGTCAAATTCATCCGTAAACTGCATATTTGCCATTTTACTGTCTTCCCATCTGCTTTAATGTCTGCGCGATAAGCTGCTCAACCGGCAGGCTGCTGTCGAGTGTAGCCAAAACCGGGCTGACGTCCGACGGCGAATAGCCAAGCACGCCCAATGCCTCTATCGCCTTTGGAACATTGCCTCCCGAAACCGAAGCCGCGCCCGCGCCGATATTTGCAAAGCTGTTGTCAGCGGAAGCCGCCTTTGAAAGCTTGTCCTTAAGCTCAAGCACAATGCGCTGAGCTATTTTTTTTCCGATACCCTGAGCGCGCGTAATGGTTTTTATGTCGTCGGTGGCGATCGCCATGGCGACCTGCTCGGGAGACAGCTCGGAAAGCACCGCAAGCCCTGCCTTGGGGCCGACACCGCTTACGCTTATAAGCGTTTTAAAGGTGTCGAGCTCGGTTTTTGTGGCAAAACCGAAAAGCTCCATTGCGTCCTCACGCACATTAAGATATGTAAAAAGCGTAACCTCGCTGCCCTGTCTGAGCGTTTTAAGGGTATTGAGCGTAGTCTGGCAGTTAAAGCCTACTCCGCCGCACTCCACCACAGCACAGTTTGAAGTCATGTGGATAAGTTTTCCTCTTACGGAATATAACATAGATTACCTCAAATAATATTGTTTTGATTTATCAGCCGCCGCAAATCGGAGCCTGCCGCCTGAGCGTGGCAAATAGCAATGGCGAGCGCGTCGGCGGTATCGTCGGGCTTTGGGATCTCGCTTAAGTTCAACAGCCTGCGCGTCATCTCCATTACCTGCGGTTTTTTTGCCTTGCCGTAGCCTGCCACTGCGGTCTTGACCTGCAAAGGCGTGTATTCATAAATCGGTATTTTAAGCTTTTGCGCCGCAAGAAGCGTTACGCCTCTTGCCTGAGCCACCTTTATAGCGGTAGTTTTGTTTGTTTGGAAATACAGCTTTTCAATTGCCAGAGCATCCGGACGGCAGCGCTTTAAAATTTCGTAAAGCTCGTCGTAAATGTATTCAAGCCTTTGGTTGAAATCGGTATGAGCCTGTGTTTCAACCGAACCGAACCCAAGAGCCTTGTACGCGTTCGCTCTAAAGCTGATTGCTCCCCAGCCTACAATGGCGTAACCGGGGTCGATCCCAAACACTACCAAAACAATTCCTCCGTAAAAATGTGCCGGTGGGCACTCTTGCCCGCCTTTTGAAACATCTATCTTCCCAAGTTTTCATCAACGGCGTGATAGATAAGCTTACCAACGGCATAAAGATACATTCTAAAACATTATAGCACAAACAAGTCTGTTTATCAAGTATTATTACATCAAATAGAGTAAAATAGAGTAAAAAGTGCCCGGTTGCAGAAGCGCAAAATCCGGGCAATTTATTACATTAATACTAAATAATCGTACTGCATACCGTTACGCAGCTGACTTCTGCGCAGCCCGCCTTTTTAAGCAGACGGGCGCATTCGCCGAGGGTGTTGCCTGTTGTGATTATGTCGTCAACAAGCAATATTCTCTTGCCTCGCACCGCCTGTTTATCCAAAACGCGGAAAACACCTTTGACATTTGAGGCGCGTGCGCTTCTGTGCATTGAGTGCTGAGGTTTGTTTTTCTTATATTTTTCAAGCGTGTCTGAAAAAGTCAGCCCGGTAAATGAACAAAACTCCTTTGCAAGCTCCTCAGCCTGATTAAAATGCCTTTTCCTAAACGAGCTTTTATGCATTGGCACACAGGTGACAAAGTCAAATGAGGAAAGGTCATACTCGCGCGCGGCAGCTCCTGCCGCAAAAAGCGCCAGCGGACGGGCGTAATTCTTTTTGCCGCCGTATTTCATCCGCTTTACCGCTGCGGAGTAACAGTCTTTATACAAAAACGGCGAACAGCAGCGCGCACCGCCGATCGCGTGCTTTACATAATAGGTTTCCGGAAGCATTTTAGCGCATTTATCGCAGTAATCGGAGCCGGAAGGGATAACAGCCCGGCAAAATATGCAGCGCTGCGGAAACAGCACCGCCCATATACGGTCTTTAAGTGTTTTAGGTTTGCTGACGGTTTGCATTGTTTATGTCCTCAAAAACGTCGTATACAAAAAATATGCGAGCATAAACTCACATATTTTCCGAACCCTCGGACGCAGCCACAGGCTTATCCAAGGTTATCATATAATAATTTTACTACGCGGTCGGTCGCCTTGCCGTCGCGCTTATCAAAGAACATATCCGCAAACGGAGCGATCCTCTCGGTGCAGAAATCTTCATTATTTATCGCATTGATGATATCAGCTTGACAGTAAGCGATCTTGCCCGGGATAAACTCCTTGAAATCAAAATAGAAATCGCGCTCGTTGATGTATTTTTCCAAATCAAACGCGTAGAAAATCATCGGGATACTTAGCAGCGACGCCTCGAACACAAGCGATGAATAGTCGGTGATGATGACGTCGGTCACGAACAGCAGATCGTTGAGCTCGGGATCGCAGGACAAATCGATCACCCTGTCTTTAAGAGCGTCCGGAATAGGCTGTACGTCCGTTACAAACGGATGGTGCTTTACAATGATGACGTAATCATCGGGAATGTTTTTACAGATCTTCTCTACGTTAAACAGCTCGGTAGGATAAAAAGCAGTCTCCTTTACCATTCCCCGGAAGGTAGGAGCAAAGAGTATGATCTTTTTTCCGATAAAGCTCGGGTGCTCCTTATAGAACTTAGCCCTTGCCTTCTCTTTGTAATTATCGTCAAAAAAGACATCTGTTCTGGGGATCCCCGTTGCCACAATATTTTCCGTTGAAATACCAAAGCCCTCGGAATGGCATTTTTTGCAGTAAGTGGAGCTTACGGTAACATAGTCGTAGCTTCTGTGGTTCCTTGTAGGCTGAGGAGAACCCTTCGGCTTTGAAAGCCTTGTGAATCCGAATGTTTTGAACGCTCCGCAGGCATGCCAAAGCTGAATAAGCTTTGTATCCTTTCTGAGGTCGATATAATGGATCATCGGGGTAAACTCGTCAAGAACAACTACCTTGCTTGTTGCGCAAGACTTGGTGAAATCAAAGATTTCTCCTATTGTCATGTTTGAAATAGTATGCTCGTTTAAAATAAAATGGATATCCAGATTCGGATCATCCTTGATTTTATCGTAAACAAAAGCAAAGTTACCCGAGATATCGTTTCTTCTGAGAGAAATGAAGGTGATTTTATTCCTCTTTATCTTGCGCAGCTTATAGAAGCCGTAGCTCTTTTTAAACATCCAGCGCTTAAACGTCCAAAGGGAAACCTTGCAGTTTGAAACGCTTGAAAAACGCGACATAGTATATGCGGCAAACCGCTTTGCCAAACTATCATCGTTATACTTAGCGGGCATTCGTATAACACCCGAAACACGAAGAAGCGATTCTATAACAAACAGCGGCAACATCACGATCGCTATAAGATACTCGATAATACCGACGATATGCTTGACAAGCTTTACAAAAAAGCGCTTGACCGGCGAACGCAAAATAGCGCGCTTATCGGGCACAAATGAATAGTGGTCGCCGTTTACGTTAAACTTAAACTTGACAGTATCAGTCTGGCACTCCTCGGGAGTCATGTCGATCTTGATTTTTTCCTCATAATAATCTACAAATCCAAAATTCAGATACATATCAAAGGGAAGATAATTTTTCCTGGTCTTCCAGAAAAGCAAATCCAGCCTGTAAGAATAGCTTCCGGAGAAGTAGCATTTTCCGTTTGTATGCGTTACATTTGAAAGCACAAAAGGAATACGCCTGTCCTCTTCGTCATTTATAAAATGCAATATCAGTTTTGGTTTGGAAACAAAGTGCGGGTTAATAACTTCGTCAACGATGCTGCCCATAATGGTCAGCTTCATCTTATCATCTTTAATAACCAGCTCTTTGACTTGTATCCGGTATTCCACAAAAACACCCCAAATAACGATAAATCTACTTTACTAACTCGTTCATTCTTTCAACAGCCTCGCTCAATTCAAGCCCCGGCTGATAAAGCGAAGAAGAACCCGCTACAAAAATATCCGCGCCGCATTCGCGCATTTTTTTGCATAGATCCCAGCTTACATGACCGTCGACCTCAAGCAGGATATTATGCCCGCTTTCGTCGATTATGCGGCGCACAGCAGACAGTTTTTCAAAGCTGCCCTCAACGATAGGCTGACCAGCAAACCCCGGGTATACCGTCATTACAAGCACACCGTCGATTTTTTCAAGCCAATCGATTATGACCTCGGGCTTGGTGTCGGGGCTGACAGCCAAAAACGGAGAAGCTCCTCGGCGCCTTATTTCGGCAATGACCTCGTCAAGGTTTTCGCACGCCTCATAGTGCACCGAAACGATATCGCCCTCGCCGATATCCATGCGTTCAAAATACTGCTCAGGTTCAAATGCCATGATGTGGATATCCCTTCTCATGTTTTTAAGAACCTTTTTTGAAGCTTTTATAAGTCCCGTATCAAGCGTGATATTGGGAACAAAGCGGTTATCCATAAAATCCAGGTGGATAAAATCCACTCCCAGATCATCGAGAAGCGTCAGCTCATGCTGCAGATTAAGCACATCAGCGCACATAAGCGACGGCGATAGCATTCCTCTCATACAGACTCCTTATTATCAGTCGGTTAAAACCATCACTTTTGCAAAAAACTCGGTGTTGTTTTTCATTATATCAAGGCCCTTGTCCATATCCTCAAGGTTAAAGCGGTGAGTTATAAGCTTTTCGGCGTTGATAGTTCCGTTTGACAGAGCTTTTACGACCATGTTCCAATCGCTCTTATGTGTATCGCTGTAGCTTGAATTCCATGTGCCGAAAACGGAAAGCTGCTTTCTGAGTATCTGCCAATATGTATTCTGCGGGAAGGTGAAGTCGCCGTGAGGATTGCCCACAAAAATGACCTTTCCGCCCGAAGCCGCAGCCTCAAGGCAGTTGCATGCTGTCAGGGCAATGCCCACCGCTTCAATAGCGATATCGGCGCCTACGCCGCCTGTTTTTTCCTTTACCCACTCGATAGCGTTCTCGCGCGATGAGTTGCAGTATTCGGTAAATCCGAGGCTTTCGATAAAGTCCCAGTTATTGACGTCTGTACCCACAAGAAGCACGCGAGCGCCCCAGGCTCTTGCCCACTGAGCGATAAGCATGCCGATAGTTCCGGGGCCGAAAATAACCACGTTGTCCCCTACCTCTATTTGAGCGCGTCTGAGCGCATGAAGGGCAACGGCACACGGTTCTGTCATGGCGGCGACCTCAAAGCTTACGTTGTCCGGGATCGGAACAAGGTTCCACACGGGAACGCGAACATACTGAGCGTAAGCTCCGTCGCTGCGCGAGCCGAGATAATCGTAGCCCTTGCACATCTCATAATCGCCGTTGTTGCAGTTTTCGCACTGCTTGCATGGGATCAGCGGGAATACGGTGGCGCGCATTCCGATAAGATCATTGTACTTTTCATCGCCTACGCCCGCGACCTCGCCCGCGAACTCGTGTCCGGGGATAGTCGGGAAATGATATGTGCCGTTTACAAAAATACGAGGGATATCCGAGCCGCAGATACCGCACGCGCGCACGCGGAACAGCACCTCATCGGGCTTTACCTCGGGCATGGGATAATCGCAGTACTCAAGATTTCCTACTTCTCTTAATACTCTGGCTTTCATTGTTTTCATCTCAGACGCCGCCTTTCAAAATTGTTTCAAAGGTTTCCAGATCCTCGATCGTGGTGATTTTCAGGTTGCGCTCGCTTCCCTTCACCATGCGGATATCCATTCCGTGGCGGTAGGCGATCTCACTGCTGCCTGCCGTATTTGCTATTTCCTCATCAGTTACTTCGTTATGTATCTGATAATATCTTTTAAATTTGAAGCTCTGGGGAGCCTGCCCCGCGAACAGCTCGCTGCGCTTGAGCAGACAGTCTATCTGTTCGCCGTTCTTGCTCTGATACAAAGTATCCTTAACGGTGATAACGGGCATTGCGCCGTCGTGCTCTACAGCGCCTTTAATGCACTCCGAGATTATCTCATCCGAAACGAGCGGACGAGCCGCGTCATGAATGATAACGATATCGGTATCGGGACAGTTTTCCGCAACGCGCTTAAGGCCGTTATATATCGAATGCTGACGCGATTCACCCGCCGGAGCAAAGCCGCGAAGCTTATCAACGCCGTATTTTTCGGTATGTTCCTCAACGAATTCCTGCCACTGAGGGCTTACGACCACAACGATGTTGTCAATATCGCGGTGATTTTGAAAAATATCAAGGCAGTACGAGATAATAGGCTTGTCCTGAACCATCAAAAACTGCTTGGGGCAGTCAAGTCCCATACGGCTTCCGACGCCTCCGGCAAGAATAACAGCGGTATTCATATAATTTCATCCCTTCTCCGAATAAAACAACAGATAGATTTTTCGACAAAGTTATTATATTATAATATCACATCAGCATAATGCTTGTCAACTGACGGAATAATTTGGCATATATTACAGTTCCTTGGTCGCACTTACCGCGCGCTTTATCCCCTGCTCCAAATCGACCATCGGCTTCCAGCCAAGCGCCTCAACGCGCGAGCTGTCCAAAACATCGGGAAGCCTGTTAAGCGGAGTGCTGAGCTCCTTTTGCTCCTGCTCATCGACAGGATTTAAAAACCTAAGCTTAAGGCTTTTTTCGGGGAACGCCCCGCAAAGCTTTTCCGCGAATCCCCTGATAGTACTATTTGAGCTGTCGTCGGCTATATTATACGGCACGGCGTTTTCTCCGTTCAGAAGAATCGTAAACAGCGCCGTAACAGCGTCGGTTATATATATGAAGGAACGCTTTGCCGAGCCGTCGGATTTTAAAAGGATATCCTCGCCGGCGGCGGCGTTTCTGAAAAACTGCGCCCATACTCGGTCGTCTTCCCTGCGTGCCGCTCCGTAAACATAAGCCGGGCGCGCTATCTTGACGTTCATACCGAATTCATCACAATAGTCTGCGGCGAGCGTTTCAGCCGCTCTTTTGCTTACAGCGTAGCAGTTATCGGGTGAAGCAAAGTCGATATAACCCGCGTCGTCCTCGCCGATTTTTCCCTTTTCGCCGTAGATCACACCGTAAACCTTAAGGCTGGATATTATCAGCGCCGCCCTGCTTTTGCCCGCTTTTGCAAACTCAAGCAGATTTGAGGTCCCGGACAGGTTGACGTCGGCGGTACCCGACGGGTCGGATCTAAAACGCTCCGGGCTTGCGTAACCTGCCGCGTGAATAATGTAATCGGCATGTTCGGCTTTTATCGGTTCGGTAACATCCTGAACGCAAAGCTTTAAATCGCCGCGCTGTAAAAGCTTTCCGAACCTTTGCTCCGCCTTTTTTCTGTCGCGCACCAGGGCGATCACTTTGCAGTTATCGGAATAAAGGTCATTGCGAAGCAGCAGAGAAAGCGTTAGATAATAACATAATAAGCCGTATGCTCCGGCAATAAGGACGCTGCTGTC
>CAZVSQ010000035.1:0-12882 GCA_964629925.1 uncultured Ruminococcus sp. | reverse complement strand
AACGGATTGAGCTGTTTATATTCAACGTATGTCATATAAGCTCTCCTTTAAAAAGTCTGAAAATCTCTCTTATTATATAACACCAAACTAATAATGCCTTTTACGTTTCCCATATAATAAAAAACATTATTCGTTTGGTGTATAGAAAACGTAAATCAGGTAGCTTCGGGGCGCCCCGTATAGGGGCACCCCTTTTATTTGATTTTTTTCAGCGAAAATTATTCGTCTCTAACGGCGGAAATAACTTTGTTGAGAAGTGTCTTTGTAGCAGCTGCGTCTGAGGGATCCCAGCTGTCCTTGTACATCTCGCTGCCGAGTGAACCCATAGGAGTCCAGAATGTGCCTGCGATCTTAACCTGTGCTACAGCGTTCTCTGACTGAGCGGAAACAGCCTTGAGGATCGGATCGTCAGCAAATGCCTTCTGAGCTTCGGTGTTGGAGGGACCCCAACCGAGCTTCTCAGCTCTCTGCTTCTGGCAATCAAGACCTGTGAGGTAGTAAGCCAGGATCTGAGCTGAACGCTGGAACTTGGTGTGTGAGTTAACGCCGATATACTTGTAACCGAACAGTGAAACTAACTGCTTGTCAGTGTCGCCAACCTTGATGGTGGGGAGCTTAGCAGCGCCGAACTTGTCGCCGAGAGCGTCCTTGTCAGCGGTGGAGTTCCATGTACCGTCTACGCCTGCGCCGACCTTGCCGTTCTTGAAGCCGGTGGAGATGTTGGCGGGATCCTGTGAGCTGTATGTGCCCTTGTAGTCCTTCATCAGCTTAGCGAAAGCCTGGAGAGTCTTAACGCACTCGTCCTCATCGAATTTAACGAACTTCTGAGTGATGCCGTCGTCCTCAAAGCCGTCGATAAGAGCGCCGCCGGTGAATGCGAATGTGCAGCTGTAGAAGCCGTTGCCGCTGTCCATGATGAACTGCTTGCCGGCATTCTTACAAGCGGCAAGAACGCCTTCGAATGTCTTGGCGTCTTCTTCTTTTACAACAGTGTTGTCGTATACGAGATAGTAGCCGTTATCGTTTGTTTCGGGGAACGCCCACAGCTTGTCGCCGTCCTTAACAGCTGTAACTGTCTTTTCTGCGTTGTTGGCCTCAACTGCGCTTGCAAAGCCCTTGGCAACAGGAGAAAGAACCTCAGCTGAGATCAGCTTGTCAAGCTGGTCGCTCGGGAAGCCGAATACGTCGGCAGCCTTCTCGGCGTCGTTCATGATCTGGGTAGCAGCGTCGGATTCACCCTGAGCAACAACCTCGATGCTCTTGAACTTAACGTCCGAATAATGATCCTGGAACGCCTTAACCTGCTCTTTAACAAGGCTAACAGCCTTATCGGGAGCCCAAACCTTCAGTGTGATGTCTGTCTCATCACCAAAGAGGCTTGCGTCGGGGAATGACGGATCGATGTCGCCGCCGCCCTTAGACTCGGATTTTGACGTTGAAGAAGAATCTGACTTAGACTCGGACTTTGAAGAGTCTCCGCCGCCGCAGCCTGCGAATGCTGTTGCGGTCATCATGCCTGCCAATAAAATGGCGAGAACTTTTTTCATTGGAAATTCCTTCTTTCTATAAATTTTGGGTAATAGAGCAAATTGCACAAATAACGCTCTGTTCCACAAAATAAATAATATCAAAAAAGTAAGCAAATTTCAACTCCTTTTGTACTTTTTATCTAACATGTTAAAACCGAATCGATTTTTTGTGCATAATTACCCTCTATTTTCCGATTTTTGGATGTTTAAACAAATTTTTGCTTTTGTTTTTATGCACTTTAACTACCGACTTATTGTGAAACTTGCCCAAGTATCGCCTCAGTAATTAAGGTAAATGGCCTTTTTGGGCAGGTCGGCACGCTGAAAATTTAGCGGGCGAAAAACTTTCAACATTTTTTTTAGTTAATTTTCACTAATAATTTTCGAAACCAACACAAGCCCGCTCTTCAAGGCTTTTTTTCATCAGTTTTATCACCTCAAGATATTGAGTCCATGTTTTTTTGGCCGCAATATTTTGAAAACAAAGTCCAAAACTGTTGTATTCCGTATCAAGAGTTGATATAATATATCTATACAATTATATGCCGCCCGCAGGAAGAAATACACTGCCGCGGCGTAAAGGAGCGTTATTATGAAACTGACTCAGCTTTTAAAGAATGTTGACTGCACCTTCATCCGCGAAACCGACGCGGAAATAACCGACCTTGTGTACGACTCGCGCAAGGCTAAAGAGGGCGCTGCCTTTGTTTGCCTTAAGGGATATACCTCGGACGGCCATAAATTCGCTCAGTCCGCCGTAGAAAAGGGCGCGTCGGCTCTTGTTATAAGCGATGACCTCGACTTTGCCGTGCCCGAAAATGTCGCCGTTGTAAAAGTCAGAGACACGCGCCTCGCACTTGCGCTTATGAGCGCGGAGCTTTTCGGCAACCCGGCAAACGAGCTTAAAACCGTTGCGATAACGGGCACCAAGGGCAAAACCACCACCACCGCGATGATCGCCGAGATTTTTGAGCACGCGGGAATAAAGACTGGCACAATAGGCACTCTGGGCATTGTTTACGGCGGAAACACCTACAAGACCGACAACACCACGCCCGAGAGCTACGAGATCCAGAAGGCGATGCGCGATATGATCAACGCGGGCTGCAAGGCTATGGTTATAGAGGCGTCGTCAATCGGTCTTAAGCACAGCCGTCTTGCCGGCATGACCTTTGACGTGGGAATCTTTACAAACTTTTCAAACGACCATATCGGCGGCGTTGAGCATAAGGACATGGCGGAATACCTCTACTGCAAGAGCCTTTTGTTCCGTCAGGTGAGAAACGCGGCGGCCAACTGCGACGACCGCGTATATAAAGAGGTTACAAAGGACTTTGGCGGCGAGCTGCATACCTTCGGCTTCTCCGAAAGCAGCGAACTGCGCGCAAAAAATGACCGTCTGCTATCAGACGGCGGTTTTATCGGCGTTCACTTTGAAACCGAGGGCGCGCGAACGCTCTCGCTCGACGTCGGCGTTCCCGGCATTTTCAATGTATATAACGCGCTGGCTGCAATAAGCGCGGTGAGCTTTTTCGACATTCCCGACAAGGCTATCATCGACGGCCTGAAGGTCGCCCATGTAAAAGGCAGAGTTGAGCCGGTAAAGGTCCCGGGCAACTACAGCCTGCTTATCGACTACGCGCACAACGCGCTTTCAATGGAGAACGTACTTACAACATTAAGGCAGTACAGCCCCAACCGCCTTATTACTATGTTCGGCGCGGGCGGCAACCGCCCCAAGGTGCGCCGCTTTGAGATGGGCGAAACCTCGGGCAGGCTAAGCGACCTTTCGGTAATCACCGAGGACAACTCGCGCTTTGAGGACGTTATGGACATAATCGAGGACATTAAAACAGGCCTTGCCAAAACCGACGGCAAATATGTGGTAGTCCCCAACCGCAAGGAAGCTATACGCTACTGCATTCTCAACGCCCAGGACGGCGACATCATAGTGCTGGCCGGCAAGGGACACGAGGATTATCAGGAGATAAAGGGCGTTAAGTACCACATGGACGAGCGCGAGCTGATAGCGGATATTATTAAAGAGGAAAAGTTGTAAATCAAAGCGTAAAACTGCGGCTCCCCGTTCATTCATTCTGAACTGGGAGCCGTAATAGTTTATTTAAGGCAGTATCCTGCGAAAAATCAATTCCGCATTTATTTGTCGCGCCGTTATACCGACTTTTCCGACAAACCGATTTTTCCAAAGGCGGTCGTTGCCACGACATGGCAATACGCGAATCCAATGTTTGAGCGTAACAAACCTTTTGTTCCCGCGAGAAATGACCCGCCGTTGCAGTAACGTTTATGTTATATCATCGTTTTCCAAAGGCGGCTTTGGATGCAACGTCACGTTGCCGCATTATAATGAGGCGTTCGCTACGCTTAGCAGGATATTTTTTATCTCATACAGCTTCTCTGACAAGTCCACATAATATGTATGCGGATTTTCAAAGCGCTTCACCTCGTCCCACAGCAAATCAAGCTGTTCTTTGCAATACGCGGCGATCTCCTCGATTGAGGGGCAGTCGTAAACAAGCTCGCCGTTTTCAAAAATAGGAACAAGCAGCTCCCTTGCGGTAAAGTCCGTGAGGGTTTTTGTTTTCCATGTCGCGTTCGGGTCGAAAATGGTGTGCGGCTTGCTGTCGTCAACGGTCTCGTCATATACGCAAAGCTCGTCGGCAAGCGCCTTGCCGCTCTCTCTGTCGTAGTAGCGGTACAGCTTCTTGAAATGCGGATTGGTGATTTTTGCGGTGTTCTCGCTGACCTTGATTTTCGGCACTATCTCGCCGCTCTCGTTCTCGACCGCCACAAGCTTGTAAACTCCGCCGAATACGGGAGATTTTGCCGAGGTGATAAGCCTCTCGCCCACTCCGAAGGTGTCGACCTGAGCGCCCTGCATCATAAGGTCGCGGATAAGGTTTTCGTCAAGCGCGTTCGAGGCGGTTATCGTGCATTCGGTAAGCCCCGCGTCGTCGAGCATTTTGCGCGCCTTTTTGGAGAGGTAAGAGATGTCGCCCGAATCAAGCCTTATTGCGCATTTCGTCTTGCCCTGAGGCAGAAGAACCTCCTTAAACACCTTTATGGCGTTGGGCACGCCGCTTTTGAGCGTGTTGTAGGTGTCGACAAGCAGAGTCGGGTTATCGGGGTAAAGCTCGCAGTACGCCTTGAACGCGTCGTATTCGCTGTCGAACATCTGGATCCACGAATGAGCCATTGTGCCGCCTGCCGGAACTCCGTAAAGCTCGTCGGTAAGGGTGCACGCCGTACCCGCGCAGCCGCCGATATACGCCGCTCTGGCGCCGAGGACAGCGCCGCTGGCTCCCTGGGCGCGGCGTGAGCCGAACTCAAGCACGGCTCTGCCCTGAGCCGCGCGCACGATGCGGTTTGCCTTTGTGGCGATAAGCGTCTGGTGGTTTATGCTGAGCAGCACAAAGGTTTCGACAAGCTGAGCCTCGATAGCGGGCGCTTTTATAGTAATGATAGGCTCGTTTGGGAACACGGGCGTGCCCTCGGGAACCGCGTAAATATCGCCGCTGAACTTGAAGCTTTTGAGGTACTTTAAAAAGCCCTCGTCAAAAATACCCTTAGAGCGCAGATACTCGATATCCTCGTCCTCAAAGTGAAGCTCCCTGATGTAGTCGATGACCTGCTCAAGCCCCGCCGCGATAGCGAATCCGCCGTCGTCGGGAACCTTGCGGAAGAAAACGTCAAAATATACGTTCTTTTCATAAAAGCCGTTTTTAAAATATCCGTTTGACATGGTAAACTCGTAAAAGTCGCACAGCATGGCAAAATTTTCCTGCTTCAAACCAAACACCTCGTTTTGTTTATTCTTATCTAATTGTAGCAACTGCTCATAATTTTGTCAAATTATATTTTTATTGATTTTCGAAAATATTTTCGAATTTCCCCTTGATTTCTTAGAACGTTTGTGCTATTATTATAGCATGTTCGAACATATTTGCGAGGCTAATGCGAAGCGGAGGTGAATTTATGTATATCGCCATTGATTTAAAATCCTTTTACGCGTCGGTGGAATGCGTTGCGCGCAGGCTTGATCCGCTTGACACGAATCTGGTGGTGGCGGACTTGAGCCGCACCGAAAAGACAATCTGCCTTGCGGTCACTCCATCGCTTAAGAGCTTTGGGATATCGGGGCGCGCGCGGCTTTTTGAGGTGATACAGCGCGTCGGCGAAGTCAACAGCATGCGAAAAAGCAGGCTGAGGGGCAAGGACTTTTCCGGCGAATCGCATTTCCTCAGCGAGCTGAAAGCGCGTCCCGACAAAAAGCTCGGCTACATCACCGCTCCACCGAGAATGGCTGAATACATGCGCGTAAGCACGCAAATTTACGGAATTTACCTGCGCTATATCGCGCCCGAGGACATTCACGTCTACTCGGTCGACGAGGTGTTTATCGACGCCTCGCGCTACATCAGAGCCTACCGCATGACAGCGCACGAGCTTGCCGACAAGCTTATCCGCGAGGTGCTGAGCGAAACGGGGATCACCGCCACCGCGGGAATTGGAACGAATCTTTACCTTTGCAAAATAGCAATGGACATCGTAGCAAAGAAGATGGAGCCCGACGCGCACGGCGTGCGGATCGCCGAGCTTGACGAGCAGGGCTACCGCGAACAGCTTTGGAGCCACAAGCCCATAACCGACTTTTGGCGCATAGGCGGCGGCTACAGCCGAAGCCTCGCGCGGTACGGAATGTTCACAATGGGCGACGTGGCGCGGATGTCGCTTGTAAACGAAGGTCTGCTCTACAAGCTGTTCGGCGTAAACGCGGAGCTGCTTATCGACCACGCCTGGGGGTGTGAGCCCTGCACCATGCGCGAGATAAAAGCCTACAGGCCGCGCAGCAAGTCGCTCAGCCTCGGGCAGGTGCTCAGCACGCCATACGACTTTGAAAAGGCGCGGCTGATAATAAGCGAAATGGCGGATTCGCTTACGCTCGATTTGGTAAGAAAAGGGCTTTTGACCGACCAGATGGTGCTGACCGTGGGCTACGATATTGAAAACCTGAGCGACAGCCGACGGCGCGCGCTGTATCACGGCGAGGTAAAAACCGACCACTACGGGCGGCAGGTGCCTAAGCAGGCTCACGGCAGCGAAAACATCGGCTGCTTCTGCTCCTCCACGCGCAAAATAACCGAGGCGGTGCTCAGGCTGTTCGACCGTGTCGTAAACCCCGACCTGCTCGTGCGGCGGATGTATATCGTGGCGAATCACACCGTGCCCGAGCGCGGGCTGGACGCTTCGCAAAAAAGCGAACAGCTGAGCCTGTTTGACATAAGCCAGCCCACCGAAAGTGAATTTGAAACGCGCGAAAAGCAAATCCAGCAGACGATTTTAAACCTGCGAACTCGCTACGGAAAAAACGCCGTACTCAGGGGCATGAACTTCCGCGAGGGCGCCACCGCAAGAGAAAGGAACCGCCAAATAGGGGGACATGCGGCAACGTGACGTTGCATCCAAAGCCGCCTTTGGAAAACGATGATATAACATAAACGTTACTGCAACGGCGGGTCATTTCTCGCGGGAACATCAGACATCTGTATCACAAACGTATAATTCGCGTCGTGTCCGTCGCGTCACGCGACTCTCCACTCTCAAAAAAATGTCAAATTACAACGATATAATAAATCTAACTCCTCCTAAGTCAAACCTGAAGCACAAGATGCCTTTATATGAGCGCGCTGCGCAGTTTGCGCCCTTTGCGGCGCTTACGGGCTTTGACGAGCAGCTCGGCGAGGAGGCTCGCTTTACCGACTCGCGCCCGACCGTCTGCGACGAGGACGCTCAAATAATAAACGATAATCTTAATATTCTTCTCTCATCGCGCAAACGCCTTAGTGTGCGCCTGACTTACTTTGTGCCCGACAGCGCCAAAAGCGGCGGAGCGCTCATAAAAAAAGAGGGCGAGGTGCGCCGCGTCGACGCCGTTTTACGGCAGGTTATTTTTACCGACAAGACCGTCGTTTCGATAGATGATATTTTTGCCCTTGATATCATATGACTTTCGTGATATACTATTTAGGAAATTATTATGAAAGAGGTCACAAAAATGGGATGTAATCACGATTGCGCCTCATGCAGCAGCAACTGCGGCGGCGAAAACGATTTGCATGAAAAACTAAATGATTTCAGCACAGTGCGCCACGTTATAGGCGTTGTATCGGGCAAGGGCGGCGTAGGTAAAAGCCTTGTCACCTCAATGCTGGCGGTCGAGTCGAACCGCAGGGGCTTCCACACCGCTATTCTCGACGCTGATATAACGGGCCCGTCGATCCCCAAGTCGTTCGGCATTACCAAAAAAGCGGTCGGCAACGAGCTCGGCATTCTGCCCGTACGCACCGAAACAGGCATTGAAATCATGTCCGTTAACCTGCTGCTCAAAAACGACACCGACCCCGTTGTATGGCGCGCGCCGATGATAACGGGCACGGTAAAGCAGTTCTGGTCCGACGTACTTTGGAACGACATCGACTACATGTTTGTAGATATGCCTCCGGGAACCGGCGATATTCCGCTGACTGTTTTCCAGAGCATTCCGCTCGACGGCATTATAGTTGTCGCCTCTCCCCAGGAGCTGGTCGGCATGATCGTTGAAAAGGCGGTCAAAATGGCTGAGATGATGAAGGTCCCCGTTCTCGGCATCGTTGAGAACATGAGCTATTTTGAGTGCCCCGACTGCGGCAAGCGCCACAGCGTGTTCGGCGACAGCCACATCGACGAGATCGCGGCTAAGTACAACACAAAGGTTCTCGCAAAGCTCCCCATCGATCCCGACCTCGCGGCTAAGGTAGACGCGGGCAAGGTTGAGATGTTCGAGGGCAGCTATCTGGGCGATTTCTTTGAAAACTGATCAATACTCAAACACCCGGTACATCATTTTGTCGATGTACCGGGTGTATTTTTGCTATAAACAATTATTCTTCAAATAAATCAGCGTCGTCGTCAAATTCCGCTTCCTCGGAATCCTCGTCGTCGAGCAAGTCCTCCTCTACTCCGCCCTTGAGCACTTCGGGAGCTCCATCGTCCTCTGCCTTTTTGGCAGCGTCGTCTGTTTCAAGCTCAAAGCCGCTGCAGAAGGAGTAGGGCAGTCCATAGCCGAACGCCACAGCCGCCAGCGATGTTACCACGCTCAGCCCCGTAACTCCGTCGGGAGCAAAGGTCTTGTGAAGGGGCATACCCTCAAACAGAGTGGCAAGGATGATCAAGAGGGTGGGCAGAACAAGCACGATCAGCGTAAGCGGAGAAAAGCGCATTATCGCTTTGCCGTCGCCGACTCTTGTAGCGTAAAACAGCAGAATGCCGAATACCGCGTAAACAGCCGCCGAAATCAGTCTGCCGGTCATAAGATCCATGTTCTCGGTAAACTTGGAAAAGAAGTTGGCGCAGACGATAAACGCGATGATCAGAAACGCGGAAAAGAAAAGATTGATATGTTCTTTTTTATCGGGTTTTCTCATAATAAAACAGCCTCCTGTTATGGTAAAAGTTAAATAACAGTTATACTTTACCACACTTTTTTGCAAAAAGCAAGTGCGTCACGTCCATATGAGCGAGGTAAAGAACTGCTCATAGGCGTCGTCCCAGCCCTCAATGGGGTTTACGCCGCCGCCGTTTACGCTCCTGAGCTTTGCGTCGTTTTCGGTAAGCCCGAGCGAAAACAGCTCGCCCGCATATATCTCATAGCCTTTTTCACGCGCAAGAGCGCAAAAATCCTCAACAGGCTCCTCGCTTTCGCGCGTTTTTAAAAGCTCGGCTTTAAGCGCAGGATCCGCCTTTGCATCTTTTAACAGCCGTTCAAGCTCATGTTCGATCACAAAAACACCCCCGAAAAATAAAAGAGAAGCCCGACGTTTGTCGGGCGTGCGATTTACTCAATAGCGCTGTCGAGGTACTCCATAAGCTCCTCATCATCTTTTTTCTGCTTGTCTTTAACGATAAAGAACGCAGTGAAAGCAGCGGAAAGAGCCGCTACAACTGAAATAATACCGATAATCCAGAATAACTTTTTGTTTTTCATGATGAAACCTCCGTTGTTATAAATATTATTGACAATACTCTGCGCATATACTAAATATATTTTAAACAATTTTCTCAGAAATGTCAACAGAAAAACAAAAAAAGCAGAGAAAAACTCTGCTTTTAGGTTTCAGCTTTAAAATTCCTTTTACGCGGAAGCGTTAAGGCGCTTTGTAAGATTGGATTTTCTTCTTGCAGCGGTGTTCTTGTGCAGAATACCCTTTGCCGAAGCCTGGTCAATCTTTTTGATCGCGAAACGAACTGCCTCCTGCTTATTATCAGCATTGGTGTCAACAGCGAAGTACGCTTTCTTGATTGCAGTCTTAAGAGCCGACTTTGCAGCCTTGTTGCGAGCGGTTTTGGTCGCGATAACCTTTACACGTTTTTTCGCGGACTTGATGTTTGCCATTGTCCCACCTCCTTAATATCAGTCATATAGGTAGTATAATAGCATAAACGCGCGGTAAAATCAAGCTTTTTTTCAAAAAAACCGTTATTTTTTGCGCAGGCTCGGTTTTTCGCCCACATATTGTGTGCACTTACAGGCACTACTATATATATGGTATAAGGCTATTTTCCGCCCCGGCGCTTTATGTACCACACGATTCCCAGTCCAACGGCAAATGCGCCGAGCAGACAGCGGAACACAACAAGCAGCACACCGTCAAACATGGCTATTCCGCCAAACGCGCGCAGCCAGTACCACACCGTCATAAACACAAAGAACGCCGCCATAACATCGGCGAGCATCCCTTCTTTCCTTCCGACGACCAAAACCATAACCGCTAAAAACGCCCAAAGAAATACATATATATACTGCAAAGCCACACAATCACTTCTTTTCCCTGTTCTTTCTAATAATATAGCGGCTTTGAATGAAGTTGTCAACCGTAAGCTTATGTGAATGGCAGGTGAAAAATGTGATTCTTTAAAGAATTTTCAAAATACCGCTTGACTTTTTCTGACTTTTAGGATATAGTATGAATAAAGCAGTTAGCACTCGACCACTGAGAGTGCTAATCCTCAAAAGAGGTGAATGATATGGAACCATCCGCGAGAAAGCAAAAGATCCTCGCCGAAATCGTAGAGCGCTTTATAAAAACCGGCGAGCCCGTAGGTTCCAAGTCGCTGCTGAACGCCGAAGGGCTTTCGGTTTCATCGGCAACGGTCCGCAACGATATGGCGGAGCTTACCGAAAAGGGCTATATTGTCCAGCCGCACACCTCGGCAGGCAGGATCCCCACCCAAACAGGCTACCGATTTTATGTAGACAACATAATGAGGCTTACGCCCGTTACCGAAAGCGGCGAGGAGTATATACGCGAAGCCTTGGCTGAGAACTCCGACTCGCCCGAAAGCATTTTGCAGGGCGCTGCCGATACGCTCTCCCGCCTGACAGGCTGCGTGCCGCTTGCCACAACGCCCGACGGAAACGAGGGCAGGATCCGCAGGATAAGCTTTGTGCCCACGGGCGCTCACGCCGGCATGGCGGTTGTTATTGCCTCTAACGGCGTTATCAAAACAAAGCTTTTCCGCTGTGAGTTTTTGCTGACTCCCGAATTGCTGGGCGTGTTTGAAAAAGCCTTTAACGACGCCTTCGCCGGAATAAGGCTGAGCGCCGTAAACAGACCGTTTGTTCAGACTGCCGCCGCGAACTTCGGCGAGCTGTCGCTCTTTATGACCGCACCGCTGATGGCGATCATGGAGGCGTGCGAACAGGCGGCGCGCGTAAGCGTATGTCACAGCGGCTTCGGAAAGCTTATGAGCGTTACGGGCATGGACTTGGCAGGGGCGCACCGTGTTTGGGAATTTTTGCAGAACGAGCACGACCTTGCGGCAATGCTCGAAAGGCTGCCGCAGACGCCTTCGGTGACAATAGGCGCCGAAAACAGCCGCGTTGAGCTGTCAAACTGCTCGGTGATCTCCGCAAGGTACGCCGCGGGCGACGCTTCAACGGGAGCTATAGCGGCGATAGCGCCTATGCGCACGGACTACGCGCGGACGTTTTCGATTTTGGAATGTATTGTTAAAAATGTCGGTTCGCTTATCGGCGAGCTGGTTGAAGTATAGAGGAGGTAATCCGATGTCTAAGAAAAAAAAGGACGAGGCGGCAGAGGCAGTTGAAGAAATGACCGAAGAAACCGCCGCCGAACAGGCTGAGGAAGAACAGCCCGAGGAAAAAGACGAAACAGCCGAAAAAATAAAGGCTCTCGAGGATGAGGTAGCCGCAGGCAAGGACAAATACATGAGGCTCGCCGCGGAGTACGACAACTACCGCAAGCGCACGGCAAACGAAAAGCTTTCGCTTTACGACGACGCGACGGCAAAGGCGGTCACCGAGCTGCTTCCCGTTGCCGACAGCGTAAGAATGGCGCTTGAAAACCTTAAGGACGCCGATCCCGAGATATTAAAGGGAATCGAGCTGATCTCAAATCAGCTTGACAAATCGCTTGAAAAGCTTAAGGTCGAAGCGTTCGGAAAGGTCGGAGATGATTTTAACCCCAACCTGCACAACGCTATAGGCATGGTGGATAATGACGAGCTCGGCTCCGACAAAATCGCCGCGGTGTTCCAGACAGGCTACAAAATCGGCGACAAAATCATCCGCCACGCAATGGTACAAGTAACAACGTGACGTTGTATCCGGCGCGCCTTTGGATAACTTTATATAACATAAACCATTCTGCAGCGGCGCGTCAGAACAACGCGGCAACATAAATATTCCTACTCTTTTAGCAAAGTATGCAATTCACCCTCTTAACACGAGGGGTTACCAAATAAACAAACACTAAACACTGATATTGGAGGAAAAGATTATGGCAAAGACAATAGGTATAGATTTAGGTACAACAAACTCATGCGTATCTGTTATTGAGGGCGGCGAGCCCGTAGTTATCGCAAACGCCGAAGGCAGCAGAACTACTCCCTCGGTTGTAGCGTTCTCAAAGGACGGCGAAAGAATGGTAGGCCAGGTCGCTAAGCGCCAGGCTATCACCAACCCCGAGCGCACGGTTTCTTCGATCAAGCGCGAAATGGGTACAGCTTACAAGGTAAACATCGACGGCAAGAGCTACACTCCCCAGGAGATTTCCGCTATGATCCTTCAGAAGCTCAAGGCTGACGCTGAGGCTTACCTGGGCGAGACCGTTTCACAGGCGGTTATCACCGTTCCCGCTTACTTCACCGACGCTCAGCGCCAGGCAACAAAGGACGCCGGCAAGATCGCAGGTCTGGACGTAAAGCGTATCATCAACGAGCCCACAGCCGCGGCTCTTTCATACGGCGTTGACAAGGAAAACGACCAGAAGGT
>CAZVSQ010000034.1:0-12940 GCA_964629925.1 uncultured Ruminococcus sp. | reverse complement strand
TACCTCAATTTATTTGGGCACCCTGACAAAAAATCTTACTGCGCAATCCGCACACTGTAATTATGCGGTGTTGCCTATATTATCAAACAGGACTGATACTAAAATGAAACTAAGCGAACTGGCGATCGGACAAACCGCGCAGATCACCTCCGTCGGCGGCGAAGGCAGCCTGAGGCAGCATTTTCTCGATATGGGCGTTATCCCGGGTGCAGAGGTCAAAACCGTAAAGCTCGCGCCTTTGGGCGACCCTATCCAGCTGAGCATCCACGGCTACGAGCTGACGCTGCGCCTTGACGACGCGAAAAAAATCGAGGTCGATCAGCTTCCCCCGAAGCTGAAGCCCGAATATCAAAAGAAAAAGTCCGCGCGTCACCCCGGCTTGGGCGAGGGCGGCCGATTCCACCCAAAGGGCAGCGGCAATCCGATTCCCGAGGGCGAAACGCTTACATACGCGCTTGTGGGCAACCAAAACAGCGGCAAAACAACGCTGTTCAATCAGCTTACGGGCTCAAACCAGCACGTCGGCAACTTTCCCGGGGTTACCGTTGACCGAAAGGACGGCGTTATAAGAGGCCACAAAAACACACTTGTTACCGACCTGCCGGGCATTTACTCCATGTCGCCCTACAGCAGCGAGGAGATAGTATCGCGCAGCTTTGTGCTCAACGAAAAGCCAAAGGCGATAATCAACTGCGTTGACGCAACAAACATCGAGCGCAACCTGTACCTTACGATGCAGCTTTTAGAGCTTGACATTCCTACAGTTGTGGCGCTCAATATAATGGATGAGCTGACGGCAAACGGCGGCTCGGTCGACATAAACACCCTTGAGGAGCTTTTGGGCGTGCCTGTTGTGCCTATTTCCGCGGCTAAAAACCAGGGCGTTGACGAGCTTGTAAAGCACGCCATACACATTGCTTACTATCAGGAAAAGCCTCAGCGGCAGGACTTTTGTCTGCCCGACGAAAAGGGCGGCGCGGTTCACCGCTGCCTTCACGCGGTAAGGCACCTTATTGAGGACAAGGCGCTTGCCGCAGGCATTCCGCTTCACTTTGCGGCGAGCAAAGTAGTTGAGGGCGATAAGCGGATCTTAGAGGCGCTTAAGCTTGAAAGCAGCGAGCAGGAAATGCTTGAGCACATTATAAAACAGATGGAAAAGGAGCGCGGGCTTGACCGCAACGCCGCCATTGCCGACATGCGCTTTTCGTTTATCAAAAAGGTCTGCGCGCATACAGTTACAAAGCCGCGTGAGAGCCGCGAGCACCGCCGCAGCACAAAAATCGACAGCGTGCTGACGGGCAGGTTCACGGCTATACCGTTCTTTATTTTGATAATGGCGGCAATTTTCTGGTTGACTTTTGACATTATAGGCGGCAATTTGCAGAGCCTTATGCAGACGGGGCTCGACAACCTTTCCTGGGTTATAAAAAACGGTCTTGAAAGCGCCGAGGTAAACCCTATACTGACGGGGCTTTTGACAGAGGGAATACTTGCCGGACTGGGCAGCGTGCTGAGCTTTTTGCCGATAATAGTCGTGCTGTTTTTGTTTCTCTCGATTTTGGAGGACAGCGGATATTTAGCGCGCGTGGCGTTCTTTATGGATAAGCTGCTTCGCAAAATCGGTCTTTCGGGGCGCAGCATAGTGCCCATGCTTATCGGCTTCGGTTGCACCGTTCCCGCGGTCATGTCGACGCGCACTCTGCCCAGTGAGCGCGACCGAAAGATGACGATACTGCTCACGCCGTTTATGAGCTGCTCGGCAAAGCTGCCGATATACGCGTTTTTCGCCACGGCGTTTTTTCCGGGCAAAAGCTGGCTTGTTATAACTCTGCTTTACCTGCTTGGAATCGTGATAGGTATTTTGATAGCGCTGCTTTATAAAAAGACTATTTTCAGGGGCGAGGCGGTTCCGTTTGTAATGGAGCTGCCCAATTACCGCCTGCCCGGAGCCAAAAATGTAACCCATCTTTTGTGGGAAAAAGCGAAGGACTTTTTGCAGCGCGCCTTTACGGTGATATTCATCTCGACTATTATCGTTTGGTTTTTGCAGAACTTCAACTTCCAATTCAACATGGTCGACAATTCGCAGGACAGCATTTTGGCTCAGCTTGCAGGCTTTATCTCTCCCGTTTTTGCGCCTGTCGGAATGGGCGACTGGAAGATAATCACCGCGCTGATCAGCGGCTTCATGGCAAAGGAAAGCGTTGTGTCGAGCATGGAGATACTCTACACCGGCGGAATAGCGGGCGCTGTTTCCTCGGCTGCCGCTATTTCTATCCTTGTTTTCAGCCTGCTTTATACACCGTGCGTCGCGGCGATAGCCTCGGTAAAGCGCGAGCTTGGCATTCGCTGGGCTGCGGGCGTTATAGTTTGGCAGTGCGTAATAGCCTACGCCGCCGCGGGTATAGCGACCTGCGTATGTATTCTGTGCGGCGTTTAGGAGGACGATATGAACCTCGTTGAGATACTTTTGACGGTGTTTCTTATTGCCGCAGGGATCGCGGCGGCAGCGGCGATTATCTTGCGAAAAAAACGCGGCAAGGGCTGCTCATGCGGCTGCGAAGGCTGCCCCCACCGCTCTGATTGCGGTAAGACGCAAAAATAACAGGCAGGCTCAAAACTCGTAATGAGAATTGAGCCTGCCTTTTGCTTTTATTGACAGTCGAAAACAAACTTGCCGTCCCGGTAATCACAGGTCACGCTGCTGTTTTCGGTTATTTTTCCGTCGAGCATCTGCTCGCTGAGGGTGTCCTCGATCTCGCTCTGGATCGCCCTTCTGAGCGGTCTTGCGCCGTAGCTGTCGTCAAAGCCCTTGTCGGCTATTGCGGTGACGGCCTCGTCGGTAAAGGTGATCGAAATGTTCATCGCCTTGAGCCTGCCCGCGAGGGTGTCGAGCATTTTGCCCGCGATCTGCTTGATTTCGTCCTGAGTAATCTTGTTAAACACGATGATATCGTCAACGCGGTTCAAAAACTCGGGGCGGAACACCTTTTTAAGCTCGCCCAGCACAAGAGTTTTGATATCCTCCTGCTTGGCATCATTGTTCTCCTGAGTAAAGCCCAATGACTTCTGCTTGTCGGTTATCAGCCGCGCGCCGACGTTTGAGGTCATAATTATTACGGTGTTTTTGAAGTCGACCGTTCTGCCCTGGCTGTCGGTCAGTCTGCCGTCCTCAAGGATCTGGAGCAGCATGTTGAAAACGTCGGGATGAGCCTTTTCGATCTCATCGAATAGCACTACCGAATAGGGCTTTCTGCGTACCTTTTCGGTAAGCTGGCCGCCCTCGTCAAATCCGACGTATCCGGGCGGTGAGCCGATGAGCTTAGATACCGTGTGCTTCTCCATGTACTCGGACATATCGAGGCGGAGCATTGCGTTTTCGTCGCCGAACATCGCCTGAGCAAGCGCCTTGCACAGCTCGGTTTTGCCGACTCCCGTGGGGCCGAGGAAGATGAACGAGCCTACGGGACGCTTCGGATCCTTAAGCCCTACTCTGCCGCGGCGAATCGCCTTGGCTATTGAGGTAACGGCCTCGTCCTGACCTACCACGCGCTCGTGGAGCACCTGCTCCATGTTGAGCAGCCGTTCGCTCTCCTCCTTTGTGAGCTGAACAACGGGGATACCCGTCCAGTCGGAAACGATTTTGGCGATCACCTGAGCGTCAACCTCGCCGCAGTTTTCATTCCGCTTTTCCTGCCAGCTCTTTTTGGCGGAGTCGAGCTTTTCCTGAACAGCCTTCTGCTCGTCGCGGATCTTTGCCGCGCGCTCAAAATCCTGCTCGTTTACGGCGCTCGCCTTTTCGCTTTCAAGCGCCTTTACCTTGTCCTCAAGCTCCTTTACACTGTCGGGCGAGGTCATCGAGGCGAGGCGCACCTTTGACGCGCCCTCATCGATAAGGTCGATAGCCTTGTCGGGCAGGTAGCGGTCGGCGATGTAGCGCGAGGACAGCTTTACCGCCGCCTCGATCGCCTCGTCGGTGATTTTTACCTTGTGGTGAGCCTCGTAGCTGTCGCACAAGCCTTTGAGTATCTCGACCGCCTGCTCCTGAGTGGGTTCGCCGATTTTTACGGGCTGGAAGCGGCGTTCAAGAGCCGCGTCTTTCTCGATATATTTTCTGTACTCGTTGAGCGTTGTGGCGCCTATAACCTGAAAATCGCCGCGTGCGAGCGAAGGCTTCAAGATATTTGCCGCGTCGGCGCTTCCCTCAGCCGCTCCCGCTCCGATGATGGTGTGAAGCTCGTCGATAAAGAGGATAACGTCGCCCGACTGCTTTACCTCGTCGATAGCCGCCTTGATACGCTCCTCAAAGTCGCCGCGGTACTTTGCGCCCGCGACCATTCCGGTAAGGTCAAGGCTGACTACGCGCTTGTCGCGCAGTATCTCGGGCACATTGCCCCTGCTTATTTCAAGCGCCAAGCCCTCGGCAACGGCTGTTTTGCCGACGCCCGGTTCTCCTATCAGTACGGGGTTGTTTTTGGTGCGGCGCGAAAGTATCTGGATAACGCGCTCGATCTCCTTTTCCCTGCCGATTACAGGATCGATCTCGCCGTTTTTAGCCGCCTTTGTAAGGTCTCTGCCAAACTTTTCAAGCGCCGAGCCGCCCTCCTGGGAGCCTCCGTTTTCAAATTCGCCCTGCTCGCCGAAGCCGCCGTTCGGATTGCTTTTTCCGCCAAGCGCCTTCTGCACCTGCTCAACGAGCGAGCTTATGCTTACGCCCGCGTCATTCAAAAAGCTTACGGCGTAGCTGTCGCTGTCGGACACAAGCGCTATGAGCAGATGCTCGGTGCCGACGTAGCTGCTGCCCACCCTTGCGGAAATAGTCACAGCCGAGCGCAGAACGCGCTTTGTACGCGGGGTAAAATCGTTGGCATTAAGGCTTGTGGGAGCGCCGCCGTAAGCGCTTGAACGTATTTTTTCCTCAATCATTTCCGCCGTAACGCCGCAGGCGCTGAGAGCGGTGCAGGCAACCCCTGTACCCTCCTTCAGAAGTCCCAAAAGCACATGCTCGGTTCCCACATAGCTGTGGCCGAACTGCTGAGCCGACTCGACGGCAAGGTTGAGCGCCTTGTTTGCTTTTTCCGTAAAACCCTGAAATTTAAACATAGAATTACCCCCTTAGTTTAGTGGTGTATAATCAATTGATTGTCTGTTGAATCAGTTTTGCCCTTTCAACATCTCTTTCGTGCGGTGAAAGGCTTTTTTTGGCTTTGACCGAAAGAGTGGCGGGCTCGACGTCTGTCATCAGTTTGTCGATAACGTCAACGCCGATTTCGGTTATCTGCCCCGAAACAACTCCCAGCCTTACGTTTGACAGGAGCTTCAGCGCCTCGTCGTGCGAGATAACAAGGGCGTATTTAAGGATACCCAGGCTCCTTGCTATTGTGTCCCGTACCTCGTCGCTCTTGCAGAGGCGTTCGCGCGCCTGCTCCTCCTGAGCAACGAGCTGAGCGGTGATGTTCTTCAGGTTTTCGATAGCCGCCTTTTCCGAGATCCCGAGCGTTACCTGATTGCTGAGCTGATAAAGCGCTCCTTTGGGTTCTGTGCCCTCGCCGTGAGCACCTCTTATCGTCAGCCCGAGCTTTGAAAGGCTGCCCGCTATCCTGCTTATCGCCCTGCTTTTTTCAAGCGCGGGCAGGTGAAGCATTACCGAGGCTCTCATGCCTGTTCCTAAATTTGTAGGGCACTGGGTAAGGTATCCCAGCCGCTCGTCAAACGCGAATTCAAGCCGCTCGTCAAGCAGGGTGTCGAGCTTATCGGCGGTGTCGTACGCCTGTTCAAGCGACAAACCCTTGGTGATGACCTGCAGGCGGATATGATCCTCCTCGTTGAGCATTATCGAAAGGCTTTCGTCGCTGCTTAAAAGCAGCGCCCTGCCCTCGCTGTCGCTAATAAACTCGGGGCTTACAAGCCGCCTTTCAACAAGCGACACGCTCTGAACGGGGTCGAGCTCGCTCATTTTGATATAGGAGAAGTCGTCGGCTAACACGCTGTTGCCGTTTTTGACAGCGTCGCGCACCTTTTCGATAACCTCTTCCCTGCCCTGCTGGCTGAGCTTGCAGGGGAACGGATAGCCCTTTAGGTTTCTTGCCAGACGGACTCTGGTCGATATTACAACGCTGCTCATGCTTCTCCCTCCATTTCCTTGATTTTGTCCCTGAGCTCGGCGGCGTGCTCAAAGTTTTGCTCCTTTATAGCCGTATCGAGCTCCTTTTTCAAATCCGCGACCTGCTCGGCGCGGGTTTTTTCAGCGGGCTTTTGCTCCTTGTTTTCACCCCTGCCGCTGTTTTTTCCGCAGTGGGTGGTGTTGCCGTGGATCCTTCTTATCGACGGATAAAGCTGGTCGGCAAACAGCTGATAGCAGTTTGCGCAGCCCACCTGGCCTGTCTTTGCTATCTCGGCGTAAGTGCTGCCGCAAAATTCACATCGCGTAGCCTGTGACCTTGCCGGGAGCACGTTTGTAAAAAAGCTTCCCAGCAGATTTGAAAAATCGCTTTCCATGTCGGAGAACACGTTGGTGTAGCCCATTTTGTGAGCGCATTCGCTGCACAGGTCGTACTCCCTGTATTCGCCGTTTATGATAGTTTTTACATGCGTATTGGCGTTGTTAGCGCCGCATTTTTGACATTTCATAGTTTTCACCTCATTAACTGTCAAGCGTCAATAGCATATTCTTAAATAAGTCCGCGCGCACGGTGTCGCGCTTTTCCTGCTCAACATTTTTCAGAGTTCTGTCAGACAGAGCCGTGGCAATCACCTTTGCGGTCTGCATTTCCATCATTCTGCGCTGAAGCATGTTGCGAAGCATGATTTCAGCCGTAGCCTTGTCAAGCCTTTCGCCTACGGAATTAACTATGTGCATAAGCGCGGTGCCGTTGTCCATTTTTACGCGGCTGATCCTTATATATCCGCCGCCGCCGCGCCTGCTCTCGACAATATAGCCCTGCTCGGGCGTAAAGCGCGAGGTTATTACGTAGTTTATCTGGCTAGGAACGCAGCCCAGGCTGCCCGCAAGCTCGTTGCGCCTGATTTCGGCGCTGCCGTCCTGCTGCTCAAGCATCTCTAAAATATACTGAGCCACCAAATCGCTCATCCTCATAATCATTCCTTCTTTCCTTACCCTTTCGGGCTTTGATTATATTATATCGGCAAGGTCAGAGAAAGTCAAAGTCAAATAAAGTCAGATAATTCATATCATTCTCTTGTTTTCTTTATTATTCTCAAAAATACTCCCGAATACTAACTTTTGAGAATTATTTGACTTTTTCTGACTTTTATTTTAAGGCAAAACAAATGCCCCTCAACCGAGGAGCAAAGTTTAATTATTTCTTCATAATTTTAGCTTCCAGCCTTGTCTTTTTGAAAATCAGCATCATAACAAACGCCGAAGCCGCGCCCAGAAGCGCTCCGCAGAGCACGTCGGTCGGGAAATGCACATACAGATACAGGCGCGAGAGCATCATCAGCACCGCAGGTAAAACGGCAATCAGCCCGAGGGTCCTTCTTTTTACAAGCAGCGTCGTCGCAAACGCCCACGCCGCCGCGCTGTGCCCCGACGGAAAGCTGTAGTTACCGGGCTTTTTGCTTATCAAGTCAACACCCCAAAACATGTTTAGTCCGCTGTCATAAGTGAACGGGCGCGGGCGCTGAACGATCGGCTTTATTACAATATCGCCCAGCAAATAGCCCAACCCCATTGCAAGCAGCGCGATCATCCCTGCCGCTCTGGTCTTTTTGAAAAACAGCAGAATCACCGCGAAAGCTATCCAGATAAGCCCCATGTTGCCCACAGCGCCCATAAATCTGCATACGCCGTCCAGAAAATCGCAGCGGAAATGCTCCTGAATAAAGTTTAGTATTGAAAAATCAAAGCTTGTAATAGCGTCCATATTCTCTCCTATTGTTTAATCGGTCTTTCTTTCAAAGTCACGCACGCGCGCGTACAGTATCTCGTCAACTATCGCCTCAACCGCAACGCCGTCGGCGGTGTATTCCTCGCTGAGCAGTGTTCCGCTGTCTCGTATGTCGCTGACTATTCCCGCGTTCGAGAACGGAACAAGCAGAGCAACGCGCTTCATTCTGACGGGCAGGTTGTCGTCGATAGCCTTTAAGAGCGCGTCGATTCCCGCACCTGTTTTTGCGCTGATTTTTATATATGAATTAAAGTCCTGAGCAAGCAGGCTGTCGTCGAGCAGGTCACATTTATTGAGTACCGTGAGCACGGGAGTGTCGCCGCAGCCGAGCGAATCGAGCAAGTCGCGCGTGACCTGCAAATGCACCCTCGCCTCATCTGATGACGCGTCGCACAGGTTGATTATGATATCCGACTGAGCGGCTTCTTCAAGAGTTGAGCGGAACGCCTCGACAAGATGGTGCGGCAGCCGCCTTACAAGCCCTACCGTGTCTATAAGCATAACGCTGACTCCGCTCGGAAGCCTTAGAGCGCGCGAGGTTGGGTCGAGCGTGGCAAACAGCTTGTCCTGAGCCAAAACGCCCGCGTCGGTCAGGGTGTTCATAAGAGTCGACTTGCCGGCGTTGGTGTAACCTACGATAGCGCAGGTTATTACGCCGTCCTTTTCGCGGCGGCGCCTGAGCATTTCGCGGTGCTTTTCGACTTCAAGCAGCTCCTCCTTGAGCGTTTCCATCCTGCGGCGGATATGCCTGCGGTCGGTTTCGATTTTGGTTTCGCCGGGGCCTCGCGTGCCGATTCCGCCGCCGAGGCGCGACATCTCAATGCCCTTGCCCGTAAGGCGCGGCAGCATATATTTAAGCTGAGCCAGCTCGACCTGCAGCTTGCCCTCCTTTGAACGGGCGCGCAGGGCAAAAATATCCAGAATAAGCGTTGTGCGGTCGATAACTCGCACGTCGGTCGCGTTTTCGATATTCTTTATCTGAGTCGGAGACAGCTCGCTGTCCACAACAATAAGGTCAAGCTCCTGCTCGCGGCAGAGGTCGGCGATCTCCTGCAGCTTACCGCTGCCGACGTACGTTGCGCTTTCAACGCGGCTCAGCTTCTGAGTAACGGAAAAGGCAGGCTCGGCGCCGGCGCTCTTTACAAGCTCATTAAGCTCGTCGAGCGACGCCTCGGCGTCATAATCGCCCGTATCGACGCTGACAAGCAGCGCCCGGGTTATTTTTTCTTCATTATTTATCATTTCCATTTGAATTACCTTTTTTCTGCAATTTCACTTTACTAATTTAAATTGTTGGTGTATAATACACTTATTAAAGCTGTTTTAGATAAACAGTATATCGCAAATAATTCATTTTGTAAATAGATTCGAGGGTTTTACATGGTCAAACGATATGACGTTGTTATTGTCGGCACAGGCGCCGCGGGGCTTTACGGAGCGCTCAGCTTTCCGAGTGACGTCAGCGTGCTGCTGATCTCCAAACGCGAGCTTCCGCTTTCAAACAGCTCGCTGGCTCAGGGCGGCGTAGCCTGCGTGCTTGACACCGTTCACGACGCGTACAAGCTCCATATAAGCGACACGCTGATCGCGGGCAAATACAAAAACACCCTTGCGGCGGTCGAAAAGCTCGTAAAGGAAGGTCCGTCAGACGTGCTTCACATTCAGCAGCTCGGCGTGGACTTCGACCTTAACCCCGACGGCACCATGAAGAAAACCCTTGAGGCAGGCCACAGCCGCAACCGAATTGTCCACCACAAGGACTCTACAGGCAAGGCTATAGTCGACGGGCTTATCTCCGTTGTAAGCAGCCTGCCGAATGTCGACATTATCGACAACGCCCTGATGTACTCGATACATAAAACGCTCAACGGCTTTTATCTGAGCGTGCTCAAAGACGGAAAGCCACGCTACTACGGCTGCAACTACTGCATTTTTGCCACGGGCGGCATAGGCAGGGTTTACAAATACACCACCAACTCGGCTATCGCCACGGGCGACGGAATTGCCTTTGCCCACATGCTTGGGGCGACGATACGCAACCTTTCGCGCGTTCAGTTCCACCCCACCGCTTTTGCCGCCGATAAAGACAGAGAGCGCTTTTTGATAAGCGAGGCTGTCAGAGGCGAGGGCGCGGTGCTTTTGAACTGCAACGGCGAGCGCTTTGCCTTTGACTACGACAAGCGCGGCGAGCTTGCGCCCAGAGATGTTGTTTCAAACGCGATTATCCGCGAATCGATAAAGACGGGCAGCGAGGACTTTTACCTTGACATCACCCACAAGCCCGCCGACTTTTTGCGCGAGCGCTTCCCGATGATTTCGGCGCGCTGCCTTGAAGAGGGCGTTGACATTACCAAGGACAGGATACCCGTATTCCCCTGCCAGCACTACCTGATGGGCGGTATCGACGTAGACCTGAATTCGCGCACCTCTATAGACGGTCTTTACGCCGCTGGCGAATGCGCCCACACGGGCGTTCACGGCGCGAACAGACTCGCCAGCAACTCGCTTTTGGAGGCTCTTGTTTATTCAAGGACCGCCGCCGAGGACATTACGCGCCGCCTGAAAAAGTACGGCAGAAGGCCGCTCGGGCTGGAGCCCGCTCACCGTCCGATTGACGGAAAGCCCATTCCGCACGGCTTCCGCTCCAAAATCAGAGAGATTTTGCAGGACGCTTATTTTGTGCTGCCCAAGCCCGAAAAATACGAGGACAGCTACAGGGAAATCGAGGAAATAATCAAACAGCTGTTCAGCGAAAACTACGCTGTCAGCTCGGACTTTGTCGAGGCAAAGAGCATTGCGGTAGTAGCGAGCATTATTCTTGACGAGGTCAGGGAGGGAAATCAATGATAAACAGTATTTACGCAGACGAAATTATAAAAACCGCGCTTTTAGAGGACATCAACTACCTCGACACCACCACCGACTACCTCATTGATGAGGAGCAGGAGAACACGGCGCGCTTTCTGGCAAAAAGCGGCGGCGTGCTGTGCGGGATCGACATAGCGCTGCGCGTGTTTGAGCTTCTTCAGCCATCTGGCTTTGAGGCTAAGGTTTACAAGCATGACGGCGACCTTCTTGAAAAGGGCGACATCATCGCCGAAATCAAGGGCAAGACGCGCACTATACTTAAGGGCGAGCGCACCGCGCTGAACCTTATCCAGCACATGAGCGGCGTAGCGACCGCAACAAGAAAAGCGGTCGACATTGTAAGCGGAACAAACGCGAGTATTGCCGACACCAGAAAAACTCTGCCAGGTCTGCGCCCTCTGCAAAAGTACGCGGTGACCGTGGGCGGCGGCAGGAACCACCGCTACAACCTTTCCGACGCGGCTATGCTCAAGGACAACCACGTTGACGCGGGCGGCGGGATAGGCCCGGCTGTAGCAAAGCTGAAAACAAAGCTCGGCCACATGACAAAAATCGAGCTTGAGGTGCGCAATCTCGACGAGCTCGGCCAGGCGCTTGAGGCGGGCGTTGACGTTATCATGCTCGACAACATGAGCGTTGAGGAAATGCGCGAGGCGGTTGAGATAACCAACGGCAGAGCGCTGCTTGAGGCGAGCGGCAACATCACTGACAAAACGCTCAGGGCAATAGCCGAAACAGGCGTTGACATCATTTCAATGGGAGCGCTTACCCACTCGGTAAAGGCGTTTGACATCTCGCTGAAAATTTTTGAATAAATAATAATATTGCAAATCTATCCTTGGAGGTAATTAATATGGTAAAAATTGGTATTTTGGGTTACGGCAACCTCGGCAGAGGCGTTGAGGCTGCAATCAAAAAGAATGATGATATGGAGCTTGTTGCCGTTTACACCAGAAGAGACCCCTCGTCGCTTAAGATCAACACCGAGGGCGCGGCGGTAAAAAGCACAGCCGACCTTGAAACAGGCAAAGAGGACATCGATGTTCTTGTTATCTGCGGCGGCAGCGCGACCGACCTGCCCGAAATGACGCCCAAGTACGCGGCGCTGTACAACGTAATCGACAGCTTTGACACCCACGCAAGGGTTCCCGAGCACTTTGCAAACGTTGACAAGGCAAGCAAAGCGGCAGGCAAAATCGGGATCATCTCCTGCGGCTGGGATCCCGGCATGTTCTCAATAAGCAGAGTTTACGCACACGCGGTTCTGCCCGACGGCAAGGACTACACCTTCTGGGGCAAGGGCGTCAGCCAGGGACACTCGGACGCCGTAAGAAGAATTGAGGGCGTTGTCGACGCGCGTCAGTATACCGTACCCGTTCCCGCGGCTCTCGACGCCGTAAGAAGCGGCAGCAACCCCGAGCTTACAACGCGCGAAAAGCACACCAGAGAATGCTTTGTTGTAGCCGAGGAAGGCGCCGACCTCAAGAGGATCGAAAACGAGATCAAGACAATGCCCAACTACTTCTCGGACTACGACACCACAGTAACATTCATTTCCGCCGAGGAGATGAAGGCTAACCACAGCGGTCTGCCCCACGGCGGCTCGGTTATCTACTCGGGCGAAAGCTCCGACGGCACAAACCACGTTATTGAGTACAGCCTTAAGCTCGACTCTAACCCCGAATTTACGGGCTCGGTTCTTATTGCATACGCAAGAGCGGCGGCAAAGCTTTACGCCGAGGGAGCAACAGGCGCCAAGACCGTATTTGACATCGCGCCCGCTTACCTCAGCGCCCAGTCAGGCGAGGAACTCAGAGCGCACCTGCTTTAATACTGTTAAAAAGCGGAAGCTTCCGCAAAAATACGAATCTTATGAAAGGAGAAGCAATTATGAAATACATGTGCGAGCCCTGCGGCTATATTTATGATCCCGCAGAGGGCGATCCCGACGGCGGTATCGCTCCCGGCACAGCGTTTGAGGATATCCCCGACGATTGGTGCTGCCCTATTTGCGGCGCAACAAAGGACGATTTTGTTCCCTGCGAAGATTAATACATAACCAAACTTAAAAGCGCTTCCGGTTTTCCGCCGGAAGCGCTTTGTTTTACCCTCTTCACGGAAAAATGTGGGATAGATAAAAAATAAATATTGAAAAAGAGCAT
>CAZVSQ010000033.1:0-13120 GCA_964629925.1 uncultured Ruminococcus sp. | reverse complement strand
CAGGAAGGAACCGCCCTCTTTGAGGTCCTCAACGATTTCGTATTTATCAACATAGGAGGGGTTGTGGCAGGCAACGAAGTCAGCCTTGGAGATATAGTAGGTAGACTTGATGGGCGTCTTGCCGAAACGCAGGTGGGATACGGTCAAGCCGCCGGACTTCTTGGAGTCGTAAGCGAAGTAGCCCTGAGCGTACATGTCGGTGTGGTCGCCGATGATCTTGATGGAGTTCTTGTTAGCGCCGACGGTGCCGTCCGCGCCGAGACCCCAGAACTTACAGCTGTGAGTGCCGGCAGGTGTTGTGTCGGGATCCTCAACAACGGGAAGTGAAAGGTTTGTAACGTCGTCAACAATGCCGATGGTGAACTTTCTCTTGGGAGCGTCAGCCTCGGCGTTTCTGTAAACAGCGATGATGTCGCCGGGTGTGGTGTCCTTGGAGCCGAGACCGTATCTGCCGGCGTAAACCTTTACGCCCGCGAACTTGGAATCATTGATAGCGGCAAGAACATCAAGATAGAGGGGCTCGCCGATGGAGCCGGGCTCTTTTGTTCTGTCAAGAACGGAGAGTGTCTTAACGGTGTCGGGAAGCTCGTTTACCATAAGCTCGCCAACGAAGGGACGGTAAAGTCTTACCTTGAGCAGACCTACCTTTTCGCCCGCGGCGTTCAGGTAATCAACGACCTCTTCCGCGCAGTCGCAAACCGAACCCATAGCTACGATAACATGCTCCGCGTCGGCAGCGCCGTAGTAGTTGAAGGGCTTGTAGTTTGTGCCGACCTTGGCGTTGACCTTGTTCATGTACTCGATAACAACATCGGGAACAGCGTCATAGTAGGGGTTGCAGGCTTCTCTTGCCTGGAAGAAGATATCGTCGTTCTGAGCGGTACCTCTTGTTACGGGGTGCTCGGGGTTGAGCGAACGGCGGCGGAACTCCTCAACTGCGTCCCAGTCGAGCATTTCGCCGAGATCCTCGTAATCCCAGGCTTCGATCTTCTGGATCTCGTGAGAGGTGCGGAAGCCGTCGAAGAAGTGCAGGAAGGGAACTCTGCCCTTGATTGCGGTAAGGTGAGCAACAGCCGCGAGGTCCATACATTCCTGAGGATTGTTGGAGCAAAGCATTGCGTAACCGGTCTGACGGCAAGCGTATACGTCAGAGTGGTCGCCGAAGATAGAAAGCGCGTGGCTTGTGAGAGCACGAGCGGAAACGTGGATAACGCTCGGAAGCAGCTCGCCTGCCATTTTGTACATGTTGGGGATCATCAGCAGCAAACCCTGTGACGCGGTGTAGGTTGTGGTCAGAGCGCCGGCAGCCAGTGAGCCGTGAACAGCACCTGAAGCGCCGCCCTCGGACTGCATCTCGGTTACCTGAACTTCTCTTCCGAAAAGGTTTTTCTGGCCCTGAGCCGAAAACTGGTCGGTGAGGTCAGCCATAACGGAAGAAGGTGTGATGGGGTAGATAGCAGCAACGTCTGTAAACGCGTAAGAAACGTGAGCAACAGCGCTGTTGCCGTCCATGGTTTTCATTTTTCTTGCCATTGGAAATCGTCCTCCTTTTAATAAAACGGCAATCGACAAAACAAATGCCGTCTGTGTAATCTGATACACAATATATCACAATAGATTGTACCACTTTAAGGGTGTTTTGTAAAGTGCTTTTGTGTATTTTATCACAAAACAGCAGGATTTTTGTGGTAACATATGCCTCGGCAAAAAACCTCGGAGGCACTTTACAGAGATTATATATAAAGATAAACAGCTTAAATGGTTGTCTGTTTTCTTTTCGCCGCGCAAGCCGATTGACACCCTCATTTGCCTGTTGTACAATAGCTTCAGTGATTACAAAAAATTATTGAAAAATTTTTTGATTTTTTTAAACCTTTTCGGAGTTTCCCTCGTCTGTATGGTAAACAGGACAGAAAGCGAGGGAAAACCATATGAGTCTTAAACCCGACGCCCCGTACGATGAAACCGCTCTTGCTAGGGACGCCGAAAACGACATCGCCCTTCCCGAGGAATACGACAGGCGCGCGGACCTTAACGAGCGACTGCAAAAAATAATTCTCGGGCTGAGCAAAAACCAAAGACAGACAATAACGCTCTATTATTTCAGCAAGCTGAACATCTCGGAAATCACCGAGATAATGGACTGCCCGGAAAGCGCTGTAATGACACGGCTGGCTCTTTCGCGCGGCTCCATAATGGCGGAAATCAGCGAGCTTGAGCGAAAATCCGGCGAAAGCTTTAATAAATCCGCAATGCTTGAGCTGAAAACAATCTTTAACAGACAGCTAAAAAAACAAATTCCGGGCAAACAACGCGCCGCCCAAATTTACAAAACTATCCGAAAACAAACAACCGACATCACAGATAAGGAGAACCACCATGGCAATGACAGAACAGCAAACTAAGCTCGCCGCCAAAGCAATAAAGGGCGATGAAAAGAGTTTTTCGGAATTATATCAGCTTTATTATCAAAAAATATACGCTCTGGCGTTTCATACACTAAAAAACACAGCGGACGCCGAGGATGTTCTTCAAGTCACATTTATTAAGGCGTGGCGGAACATTTCAGGTCTTTCAAACCCCGCGGCGTTCAACACCTGGATACAGAAGATAACGATTAACGAGTGCGCAACTCTGCTTAGAAAGCGCAAGCCCGATTATTCAATCGACAGCGGCGATGACAGCGCGCCCGCGTTTGAGCTTGAATCCGACCTCATGCTTCCCGAGGTTTACGCCGAGCAGGAGGATTTAAGCGCCCGTCTGCGCAGAATTATTTTTACGCTTAGCGAAGTACAGCGTCAGACAATTGTCTTTTTTTACTATGATAATCTGAAAATACCGGAAATCGCGGAAATCATGGACTGCAGCGAAAACACGGTTAAATCGCGGCTGTTCCTCGCGCGCAAGGCTATCAAGACCGATATTGAGGAGCAGGAGCGCAAGTCCGGCGCAAAATTCTACGGAGTTCCGCTGCTTCCCTTCGGAGCGATTTTCTCGCGGCAGATATCAAAATCCGCGATTGCGCCCGCCAGAGCGGCTCAGCTTTACAGCGGCATATGCGCTGCGGCTTCTCCGGCGGCAGCAGCTTCCGTTGCAACCTCAATGGCAGCAGGAACAAAAGTGCTCATCGGTGTGTTGGCGGGAGTAATAGCTGTCGGTTTGGTCGCGGCAGGCATTATAGCGGCGACGCTTATCGGCAAACAGCAAAATATGGAGCAGTCCTCAGCCTCCGCTGTAGTTGAAACAACAAATCTTCCCGAAACAACAGCCTTGCCCGAAACGACCGCAGCTCAGACCACCGCCGCTCAGCCTGAAACCGAAGCCCCAACCGAACCCGATTACGCTAAAATGTCCGCCGCGTATCTGCAATATCTGCATTTTACACAGGACGGAATCAAGGCGTTCAACTGGGAGGGCAGCGCCGAGCGTGAGAACAACTCGATTTCATTTGCCGACATAAACGGAGACGGAACCCCCGAAATGATATTCCTTTACGCGCAAAGATATAAAAAGCACCCATACGCCGACGTCAATCAAGGACGCGCTCAGCTTAGGGTAGTAACATATGCCGACGGCGGCGCATCAAACATCTTTGAAACAGATTACGACATCGGAATTTACCAAAACGAGGCAGGCGGAAATATGAGCTATGCCGTGTTCACAAAAAAGGGTGATAACGCTCTTTATTACTACAAAAAGGACGCCAACGAGGCCTGTACGCGCAGCATAGTAAAGGTGGTTTTTGACAAAAACATAAACCCCGCAACCGAAACGCTGTCAACCGTGAACGGCAAAGATCATCCCGAGCCTACCGCGGATGAATTGGAAATCGTAAGCAACATCGACAGAGTACTTACTCGCAGCACCTCTGTTGCCGCGTTTTCGGATTTTCCGCAGGGTGAAGGGCTGACATACGAAAAAGCCGTCGCGTACCTGCAGGACTTTGCGAAAGGGGCCGAGAACGAACACCAAACAGAGGCCGAAACCGATATTTTCGGCGAAATGTCCAGCAAAAAATATGTGGCTAAGGCAGGCGGTTACAGCGCGGCAAGCTTTCAGGTAAACTCCGACGGAAGCTTTACATACATTCACAACAGCGGCAACAGACCTCCCGAATCGGAGACAGGCAGCTTTTCAACTCCCGAAAAGGTGAGCGACATTTGTTATAAAAGCGTTATTTCAAGCGAAAACGAGAGCATCAACGGAAAAACCGCTTACATTTACACCCCCGAGGCTTCTCTGGATACTCTGCCCGAAGACGCCGCAGACGCTCTGATCGCAAATATATTGGTCGGGTTCGGCGACAGAAGCAAAGCGGAACAAGTGCTTGACGACCCGATAGGTAAATATTTCATTGCCGTTGAGAACAGCGGAATAGCTTATATCGACAACGGAACCTTTTAAAAGTCCTTGTTAAAATCGGCGCGATATGCTATAATCTTTTTATCGAAACAACGAACAGGAGGATGAAAATGCCTTTTCCTCAGGATAAAATCAGAAATTTCAGCATTATCGCGCATATCGATCACGGCAAAAGCACTCTTGCCGACCGTATTCTGGAGCAGACCAACTCCGTTTCGGCGCGCGATATGGAGGCTCAGCTTCTTGACGACATGGAGCTTGAGCGCGAGCGCGGAATAACTATAAAGGCTCGCGCCGTAAGCGTTGTCTACAACGCCGACGACGGCGACCGGTACCTTTTCAATTTGATCGACACACCCGGACACGTTGACTTTAACTACGAGGTCTCGCGTTCTCTGGCTGCTTGCGAGGGCGCTATTCTTGTTGTCGACGCGTCGCAGGGCATTGAGGCTCAGACGCTCGCGAACACTTACCTTGCCGTTGACAGCGGTCTTGAGATCGTGCCTGTAGTAAATAAAATCGACCTGCCGAGCGCCGACCCGGACAGAGTTATAAAAGAAATCGAGGACGTTATAGGCATTCCCGCCGAGGACGCGCCTAAAATCTCGGCAAAGGCGGGCATCAACATTCACGCGGTGCTTGAAAAAATCGTCAGCGATATCCCGGCTCCCGAGGGCGACGCAAACGCTCCGCTGCGCGCGCTTATTTTCGACAGCTACTACGACAGCTACAAGGGCGTAATTATTTATGTGCGCCTTAAGGAGGGGCAGATACACCCCGGCGACGAGTTCAAGCTGATGGCTACGGGCAGCGTGTTCAACGTTGTTGAATGCGGACTTATGCACGCCACTCAAATGGAAAAGACCGACGGGCTTTACGCCGGCGAGGTAGGCTACATAGCAGGCTCGATAAAGACGCTCGCCGACGCAAAGGTGGGCGACACCGTTACGCTCGCCAATAACCCTGCCGCCGAGCCGCTGCCCGGTTACCGCGAGGCACAGCCCATGGTTTTCTGCGGCATTTATCCGCTTGACGGCGCCAAGTACGGCGACCTTAAGGACGCGCTCGAAAAGCTGCAGCTCAACGACGCCGCGCTATCCTTTGAGCCGGAGACCTCGGTCGCTCTGGGCTTTGGCTTCCGCTGCGGCTTCCTCGGCCTGCTTCATATGGAGATCATTCAGGAGCGCCTCGAGCGCGAGTACATGCTCGACCTTATCACCACCGCGCCCAGCGTTATCTATAAGATACACCGCACCGACGGCACGACCGAGAATATCGATAACCCGACAAACTATCCCGACCCGTCGCTTATCCAGTCGGCGGAGGAGCCCGTAACCGACGCGCATATCTATACGCCGAAGGAATACGTCGGCAACATCATGGAGCTTTGTCAGGACAGGCGCGGAACCTTTGTGGATATGCAGTACATCGACGCCGACAGGGTCGATCTGCACTATATCCTTCCGCTTGCCGAGATCATCTACGACTTTTTTGACACGCTCAAAAGCCGCACAAGGGGCTACGCGTCCTTTGACTACGAGCTAAAGGGCTATGTACCAAGCGAGCTTGTAAAGCTTGACATCATGCTCAACGGCGACGTCGTGGACGCGCTGAGCTTTATCATCCACAAGGACAAGGCTTATCCGCGCGCGCGCAAAATGGCTGAAAAGCTTAAGGAGAAAATACCGCGCCAGCTGTTTGAGGTTCCTATCCAGGCGTGCATCGGCGGCAAAATTATCGCGCGCGAAACCGTAAAGGCAATGCGCAAGGACGTTCTTGCCAAATGCTACGGCGGCGACATCACCAGAAAGAAAAAGCTGCTTGAAAAGCAAAAGGAAGGCAAAAAGCGCATGCGCCAGCTCGGCACCGTAGAGGTCCCGCAGGAGGCGTTCATGGCGGTTTTGAAGCTGGATACAGACTGATCGGGAACGTGACGTTCCATCCGGCGCGCCTTTGGATAAATCGGATTTTAGGAAAAATCGGTATAACGGCGCAACAAATGAATTCGGAATGCGAAATTTCGGTCGGGCAGAAAGGTGTATTGTAAAATACGTCCTGTGCCCGACCGTATTGTTTAGTCGGATTTGGACGGGATGAAATTTTTGATGAACGCCGTGTGCTTTTTTCTGCCTTTTAAGTAAAAGTACCCCGCAGTGTTGAAAACCGCCGCACCGGCAAAGTTTACCGCCAAATCCTTCATTGTATCGTAAAGCCCTATGTCAAGATAGCCGTTTACACCGAGGCTCTGACCGTTTACGGCGGTGTCGCGGATATCGCTTATCGTAACAACGCTGCCGCCGCCCGACAAAAGGTGGGTGCTTATCGAGCTTACAAGCGTGTCCTTCTGCATGTCCTTGCCGAAAAGCGCGTCCATGCCGAACTCAAAAAGCTCCCATACCGTGCCTGCAGTCATTGAAAAGCAGAACGAAAACAGCACCACAAACAGCGGCGAGAGCCGTACTCTGTGGGTTTGATTCAAAATATTGATAAGCCCAAAGCCAACTCCCGCGCATATAAAGCCGTTTATCGCGTGGAGCGCTGTGTCGAGCTGAGGTATCTTCTCGTAAAACGCGGAGATCTCGCCCATTATATTAGCCGCGAAAACAAAGCAGATCATCATCACCTCCATAACGCCCGGCAGGGTTATCTGCATTTTGCGCTCCAAAAACGACGGTATCATCAGCAGCGCTAAAGTGAGGGCGCAGGTGACGGCGTTTTCCCACTGACCGCGCGCAATGCTGTAGATCAGCACCGCCGCGGTGATAATGCGGACAATAATATAAACCGCTGCGGTTACGCGGCGGCTTTTTTTGACAGATATAAAGGTTTTCATAATATCGCCCCTGTTCCCATTATATGGTACAGGGGCTGTGATTATTCAATAACGCAAAGGCGCGCCGAATGCAAGTTGCGTTGCCGCGCTTCCTGCCGCGTGGCGGTCACTCTTTTAGTTTGTTCAGCTTTTCTATCTGTTTTGCGCGCTTGTATCGGTAAAGGATATTTTCCGCCCACTCGCGGTCGATTTTGATAAAGCCCTTAAGCTTTTTGTCCTTTATTGCGAAGTTCTCGATAATATCCTTTGACTTGCCGTAGATCTCGAGCCTCGCGGTCTGGACGTAGGGCGTTCTGTCCTCGCCGGTAAAGTAAGTGAAGCCCATTGTGTTGCTCTCGCGGTCATACATCGACAGGTAGCCCTCGTTTACGGAAACGCCGCCGAGCTTTTTGGAAACCGTCTGACCTATGGCTACCTTTGTAAGCTCGACCGCCATGTCGTCAAGCCGTGACTCAAAAATAAAAATCTTCTCTTTAAACGAGTTGAAATCCGAAACAACGCGCTTGCTGATGTTGCGCAGATTGCTGTATTTATCCTCAAGCTCTTTATCCCAGAGCTGAAAACGGTCGATTTTGGGAATAAGATAGACCATAAAGCGGTTTTTCATGTCATTGTAAAGAATAGGGTAGGTGAGCCGCGCGTTGTAGCCGCATGAAGGACAGGTCCAGGCGAAAAGCGAGCCGTTAAGCACCCGCTCGCGGTATTTCTTGTTTTTTACTACGTTTACACTGGTGTATATTTCAGCCTTGCCCAGTTCGCCGCACATGGGGCAAACCACGGCTTTGACGGTTTTGCTTTCAGACATTGAGACATCGCTCCTTTCCGATTTATCTATATTATATCAACACGGCGCAATTTTCACAAGTAAATTTTCAAAAAATGTTGATTTCTTTTAAATTATCTGTCATAATAATAGCGTGAAACTGATTTCGGATAAAAATTCAGACGGAGGTATTGATATGGAATTTTTTGATACGATAAAAAACATTAAAAGCGGGATCAACACCGCGGTCGAAACTATCTCAACCGTTGCGATGAACCTGATCGAAAACAAGCGCACCGCCAATAAGCTTAACCGCCTGAGAGATGTTATGAAGAGCGAGAGCGAGCTTATGAACCGCGCGTATATCGCGCTGGGCAAGGGCTATTACGAGCAGATAAAAAAGGGCGAAAAGCCCAACACCGAGCGCGAGGCAAAGCTTGTTGAGCTGATCGACAACTGCAAGGCGAAAATAGCCAGAGCGAGGGACTGCTACAGAAAGATCGTAGACAACCAGAACGCCGACCTGTTTTCCGCCCCGGCGGAAAAAGTTGTTGAGGAGCCGTTTGAAAAGCAGGACGTTGTTGATATTACCGTCGCCTGCTCAAATGAGAGCGAGTATTCCTCGAGCCCGTTTGATAACTGCGGCAAGAAGGATATAGTAGAGGAGATCGCCGACGAGTTCATCGACGACGAATCCCCCATTGATGAACTGTTTTGAGAGTTTAGAGTTAAGAGTTAAGTTGCGGTCGGGCGGACAATTTGATGTCTGTGCCCGACCATCTTATAATGCGGAATTCGGAATGCGGAATTGTTTTTGCAGAGAGTTGTCTGTAACGGACAGGACGCGAATCATAGCTTTGTAAAATATAAAACTTCCCAATCCCCTACGAATCAAATGGAAAGTTTTGATGCGCCGTTGCAGAAAGGTTTTTGTTATGGCAATGCTTTCCAAAGGCGCGCTTCCTGCCCTCGTGGCGGGCAACAAAAAGGCTGTCGAAAAACGACAGCCTTTTTTGTTGAAATTGAAATTGTGTTTGAAATAATAAATAGTTACTGATTAGCAGAAGAAAACGTCCATCTCGCCGCTCTCGCCGTCAGCTACGAAGTAAGCCTTGCTCTCTTCGGGCTTGAGGTAAACAGCGATCTCCTTGGCGTCTTTGCCGTAGGTAGCCTTAACGTCGGCAACAACCTTCTCAACGGAAACCTGTACGCCGCCGAACTCTACAAAGAAGTCAACCTTAGCCTCAGCGGGCTTCTTGGGAGCAGCCTTCTTAGCGGGAGCCTTCTTGGCAGGAGCAGCTTCTTTAGCAGCAGCCTTTTTGGGCTCAGCCTTCTTAACCTCTGCCTTTTCAACAACCTTTTCAGCAGCCTTGGTTACCTTCTCGGCAGCCTTAGTTGTTTTCTCAGCAGCCTTAGTTACTTTTGTTTCTTTTTTCTCTGCGGCCTCTGCAGCCTTCTTTGTCTTAGGCATTAAAAATCCCTCTTTCCAGTAATTATTCTATTTGTTATAGTATTATTTTCTTTGCCTGTACCCTCATTATACATACATAAAAAATGTTTGTCAATAAATACAAATTATTTTTGTCGGTTAGTACATATTTCAAGAAATTCTGATTTTCAGTTGGTGAATTTTAACAATATATTTTGGCATATTTTGTAGATAATACAGTATTGACAGCGTTTTAGGCCATGTTTTATTGAAAATTTTTCGGTCATATGATACAATATCACAGGAAAGAGGGTAGGGTTTTGTTTATTGAAAACTTTGTTTTGATAGGCCAGCAGGTGCTGGTGCTATTTATTTTGATAGCGGTCGGCTTTGCCTGCGGAAAGCTGGGCGCCATTACCGAGCACGCCTCAAAAAAGATGACTGACATAGTGCTTTATGTCGTTACTCCGTGCGTAATGATAAACTCGTTTCAGCGCGAGTTTTCCGCCGAGCTGCTTGGTCAGGTCTTTTTGGCGGCGGGAATAGCGCTGGCGATAATGATCCTGTCGATCTTGCTTGCAAAGCTTGTGTTTCACGATAAGGACGAATCCAGAAGAAAGGTTCTGCAGTTTTCGGTAGTGTTCTCAAACTGCGGCTTTATGTCGCTGCCGCTCCAAAACGAGCTTTTGGGCAGCGAGGGACTGTTTTTCGGCTCGATATTTGTGGCGATTTTCAACGTGGTGGTGTGGACATACGGACTGCTTGACATGAGCGGCGACAAAAAGCAGCTCTCGGCAAAGCGGCTTGCAACAAACCCGGGGATACTGGGCTTTGTTGCCGGAATGATAATCTTTGTCTGCGGCGTGCAGCTGCCGGTCTTTTTGGCTCAGCCGGTAAAGCACCTGGCAAACCTCAACACTCCGCTGCCTATGCTGATCATCGGCTTTTACTTATCAAACGCAAAAATCAAGAGGGCGTTTACCGACGTCGGCGGATATATCGCAATGGCGCTCAGGCTTTTTGTGATACCGCTCTGCGTGATGTTCGCGCTTGTTCCGTTAGGCATTGACCGCAACATGCTGATAGCCTTTGTGATCGCCTGCTCGGCGCCCACTGCCGCTACTACCACCATGTTCTCGGCAAAATTCAACAGGGACGTTGAGCTGTCGGTGGGAATGGTGTCCGCGTCTACGCTGCTGTCGATAGTAACGATGCCGCTGGTGGTATCGCTAGCATATACCGTCTGCCCGGCGTAAAAGGAGGTCTATATGGCTCGAAGCTCACGTCAAAAGGAAAAGCTTTTGTATCTGCAAAAGATAATGCTTGAAAAAACCGACGAAAACCATGCGCTGACCATCACCGAAATAAGAGATCTGCTGGCGGGCTACGATATACACACCGAGCGCAAGGCGCTGTATGACGATTTGCGCATACTGGAGAACTACGGCGTTGATATTTGCCGTACACGCGGCAGAGATACGCGATATTTTGTAGGCAGCCGCGACTTTGAAATACCCGAGCTGAAGCTTTTGGTCGACGCTATCCAAAGCTCAAAGTTCATCACCCACAGCAAAAGTCTTAAGCTGATATCAAAGCTGGAGCGGCTTGTCAGCGAAAACGACGGAAAGCAGCTGCAGCGAGAGGTTTACGTTACAAACCGCGTCAAGACTCTCAACGAGCAGATATACTACAACGTTGACGAGATCCACAGCGCGATATCCGAAAACAAAAAAATAACCTTCCGCTATATGAAGTGGGCGGTCGATTTCGGCGGCAGACAGAAAATAGTAAGGGTAGAGCGGCACCCGGGCAAGGAGTATCTTGTGTCGCCGTTCGCCCTGTGCTGGGATGATGAAAACTACTACCTTATAGCCTACGACGGAGCCGAGGACAAGCTAAAGCACTTCCGCGTAGATAAAATGGAAAAGATAAAAATCGAGAGCGAAAAGCGCGACGGCATGAGCCGCTTTGAAAAGTTCAACCTTGCCCATTACGCCAAAAGCGTGTTTTCGATGTTCGGCGGCGAGGAGTGCGACGTAAAGCTCAGCGTCGACAACGATCTGATAGGAGTAATAGTTGACAGGTTCGGCTCGGATATATATATAGTCAGGGAATCCGACACCTCTTTTATAGTGAATATAAGGGTGGTTTTAAGCCCTCAGTTTTACGCGTGGCTTTTCGGGTTAGGCCTAAAGGCAAGGCTGCTTTCGCCGAAAAAAGCCGTGGACGGATTTAAGGCAAAAATTCAGGAAGAAAGCGCTTTATATAGGACTGAAATATGATAGTCTTTCAATATTTTTTTGGATTTAAGACAAAAATATATTGACAAAACAAACTTTTACATGTAAAATAGTATTGTAAGATAGGATGTTCTTACGCGTTAGATTTTTGGGGGCAAATTTCTTGCTTATAACAAAAAGAAATGGGGTGTAAAAATGGGCTTAGAATTACTGCATTCTACTTCAGCGTCCAACTCCGTTTTTCGCGTTGTTTGTGGGGAAATGGTATTAAACGAAAAGCAGAATCTTCACAGCGAGGCGGTATTTGGATTTGTACGTTCGGGGAAAACCGGCATCAGTATCGATGACGAGACCATAGTTCTCAACGAAAACGATATTTATTTTATCGCACCAAACCGCAAATATCGTTTTTATGATTTTGAAGACGCTTCTGTTGACATTATCAGTCTTAACTTTTCTAATGCAACAGCAGTAAATCAGGACTACATTCCGCAAAGCATCATTCGTGCGCTTGTAAACGGCAACTGTTCGTCCTTTTCAAAGGTTACTCCTTCGGAAAACAGCTATGCGTTTATGCGCGAAGCATTTGTTGATGTAAAAAGAGCTGAAACCGAAAAGCCGAATTATTTCCAGCTTCAGGTTTACAGCAAAATGTATGGCATGTTCTATGAGCTTTTCTCAAACAAATACATCAAGATCCTTGACGTAGAGATGAGAAGCAAAAAGTATCGGGCGCTCTTAAGGGTAACTCATTACGTTGACGAGCATTACAGCGACGGCGTATCTCTTGAGGAGGTTGCCGAAGCGACCGGTATCAGCAGATACTATGTTTCACATTTGTTTAAAGAGCTTATGGGAAACACTTTTGTGGGTTATGTTAACGAGCTTAGGCTCAACCATGCGGCTATGCTGTTGGTAACAACAGACAGTCCTATTATTGAAATCGCCTCAAAATCCGGATTCAATAACCTCTCTAACTTTAACCGCGCATTCAAAATGTATTTTGGCAAAACACCTTCGGCATACAGAAAAGGCAACTAAAGGGTGCACCGTGCGAAAGCACGGTGCATTTTTTAGTTTTTTCATAATTTTCGAGAATAAATCTAATATGGATATTTTTAAGGCTATTAGCTAAAAATCAGCGCTGATAATCTGATTTATTGACACAAAAAGCATTTCACAAAGCGATATAATGAAAAGAATTACAAAATATTTAAAATTTAATAATAAAATATATTGCAAAACGCAAAGTCTTTTGATATAATTATTATGTTCATTTATATGTTCAAATAAAAAAGGAGGAACATCTATTATGCAAAAAACAAAAAGAGTTGTCAGTTTGCTTTTAGCGGTTATGTTAGTCTTTACATGCTTTACATGTCTGGCTTCCGTAACAGCTTACGCGGCTGACGACGAAGAACCGACTGCTGATACTTTTGTAGTAGCAGGTACTCCCGCCGACATCTTCGGCACAGCTTGGGACGCTACAAACG
>CAZVSQ010000032.1:0-13277 GCA_964629925.1 uncultured Ruminococcus sp. | reverse complement strand
ATTTCGTTGTTTGTTGTGTCTGACATAATCATAGTCCTTTATCTGTAGTATTTATAATTAATTATAGCTTCTCCATTCCCAGCTCAATTCTGCGCAGGGTTTCATCTCTGCCCAGAATTTCAAGTATCTCGATCGCGCCGCCGGGCGTAACGGTTTTGCCCGCCGCGGCTATTCTTACAGGCCACATCACCGTGCCGTTCTTAAGCTCCTTTTCCTTTGCCATGTCTATAAGGCAGTCGTGAACCGAAACGCTGTCCCAAACGGGCAGAGCCTTAAGGCGCTCGTACGCTTCTTTAAGGATAACGGGCGTGTTTTCGGGAGTGGTCTTGCTCTTTTTGTGGTAGAATATCTCAACGTCATACTCGGGCAGTTCAACAAAGAAGTCGAGCATTTCGGGGATCTGGGTAAGCCGGGTAACGCGCTTTTGCAGCATTTCGGCAAGCTTGTCCCACGGCATTTCTCTGTCGCCGAAAACCTTTTTGTAATACGGCATAGCCGCCTTTGTGAACTCGTCGGGTGTCATAGCCTTGATATACTCGCCGTTGAACCACGAGAGCTTGTCGTAGTCGAAAACCGACGGCGACTTGCTGATCCCGCTAATGTCAAACGCTTTTTCAAGCTCGGGAAGCGTGAATATCTCCTGATTATCCTTGGGGCACCAGCCGAGCAGGGCAATGTAGTTTATGATTGCCTGAGGCAGGTAGCCGTCGTCGATGAGGTCGTAAAAGCCCGTCGCGCCGTGGCGCTTGCTCAGCTTTGACACATTGCCGTCTCCATCCTTGCCCATGATGAGCGGCAGGTGGATATATGTCGGGATCTCCCAGCCGAACGCCTCGTAAAGCAGGTTGTATTTGGGCGTTGAGCTTAAATACTCGCTGCCGCGTACAACGTGGGTAATGCCCATGGTGTGGTCGTCGATAACGTTCGCGAAGTTGTAGGTGGGGTAGCCGTCGGTTTTGATAAGGATCTGATCCTGAAGCTCGCTGTTTTCGACCGTGATGTCGCCGAAAACCGCGTCCGAAAAGGTGGTGCTGCCCTCAACAGGCATCTTCTGACGAATAACATAAGGAACTCCGTCTTTGAGCTTCTGAGCGATCTCTTCCTCTGAGAGGTCGCGGCAGTGGCGGTCGTAGCCGCCGCCTACGGTTTCGCTTTGGATTTTTTCAAGGCGCTCCTTGGTGCAGAAGCAGCGGTACGCCTTGCCCTCTTTTATAAGCTGCTCGGCGTAGGGCAGGTACATATCCTTGCGCTCGGACTGGACATACGGCCCGAACTCGCCGCCAATGTCGGGGCCTTCGTCGTGCTTAAGTCCCGCAAGCTCGAGCGTGTTATAGATAAAGTCGACCGCGCCCTCAACAAGGCGCTCACGGTCGGTGTCCTCGATTCTCAGAATAAATTTGCCGCCCTGCGACTTCGCCACAAGGTACTCATACAAAGCCGTGCGAAGATTTCCCACATGCATAAAGCCCGTGGGGCTGGGCGCGTAACGGGTGCGAACCGTTTTTTCACTCATAAAATTCCCTCCAAAAACAAATATGCTATACAAAATAAAGTATAGCATATCTATCGGGATAATTCAATTGTTTTTTTGCTTTAGGCTCAGATGATCCTGCCGAGGCGCTGCTTGAACTTTACCGCGTCAAGCGCCGTAGCCATCGCCGCGAAAAGCACCGCTCCCACAGCCGACTGGACAAGGTTGAAGGTCACCTCGGCGACTGCCGCGCCGAAGTCGTAAATAAGGCAGTTTGCTATAAAGTAGCCGCCTATCGTTACCGCCGTTGTAAGGACGAGCGCCGCGATTACCGGCAGGCGCAGGATCTTATCGTCCTTATTCTTCTTTGAAAGAATCAATCTGATAACGAAGAACGGAAGCACATTGAGCGCCTTGATTATTGCGGTCGGAAACGCCCATACCGCGTAGCCCGACATCAAATCGGCAAGCGCGCCGCCTATGGACGCCGCCGCAAAGCTGAACGGAGCCGGAAGCACGGACGCCGCGAGGTAAATCACCGAATCGCCGGCGTGTGCGTACCCAAGCGGAGCGGGTATTTTTATAAAGGCTGTCGTTACGGTGACCAGAGCCGCGAACATCGCGGTGATCGCCAGAGTCTTTCCTGTGCTTTTTGTTTTTTGTGCTTTAAGTGTTTGCATTTATTTCACCTCTGATAATGTTGTCAAATATTTTTCAAAATTAACCCCGTATATCGGGTCGTGCTGCTGTTTTATTGTGTCGGATATCGCAAGCTCAACAAACCTTGCCGCCGCTTTGGCAGATTCCAAAAGCGTTTTGCCGCTGAGCACCGAGCCGAACACTACCGCGGAAAAAATATCGCCCGTGCCGGAAAAGCTCTCGTCGACAAGCGCTGAGCGGATAACGTCAACGCTTCCGCCGCCGATAACCATATTGCAGATATCGCCGCAACATCGTATGCCCGTCACTATAACCCCTCGCCCGTCCGCAAGCGGCTTGGCTGCTTGAGCTATACGTTCAAGGCAATCGGTATTTCCGTTTAGGGAAGAGTAGTCCGCGCCGGTCAGTATGCAAAGCTCGGTAAGGTTGGGCGTGAGTATGTCGGCGCGGCCTGCAAGCAGCTTCATCTTTTCACATGCCGCCCTGTCATAAACGGGGTAAAGCCTGCCGCCGTCGCCCATAACGGGATCTACAAGCACCGCGCGGCAGCTCTTGCCGAAGGTGCTGATAATGTCAACGGCGCTGTCAAGCTGGACGCTGTTTGCAAAGTAGCCCGTACATATGCCGTCAAAGCGCTCGCCGTTTTGCAGCCACGCTTTTTTATATTCGGGCATGACTTCGGTCAGGTCTTTGCAGTAAAAGTGAGGAAACTCGGACTGACTGCTGAGCACAGCCGTCGGAAGCGGACACGGCTGTATATCCATTGCGGACAAAATCGCTGTTGCCGCCGTAAGCGAGCATTTTCCGAACGACGAAAGGTCGTTTATTACAAGCGCCTTGCTCTGCATTTTGTTCCCTCCTTTATTTACATTGGAATTGTATCACATCACTGTACTTTTAGAAATATACAGTTTACGCAAAAATTATAGGTACAGTTATAGGCTGAAAAAGCGGCGGCCGTAAAAACAGCCGCCGTAAAATCAATTAGCTTGGCTTAGGAATATACCGCCGAGATCTTTGCGCCGTTTGTGAGCTTGCCGGATGAAGCGTCGGCATATGCCTTATCGTTGACATCGCTGAGCACCTCAAAGGTGAACGCGGGCTCGGTCGTACCTGTTTTAAGCACCTCGTACTCAACAACAAGGAACTCATAACCCGGCGAGCTGAAATCGTAGCCGCTGAGGTTTGAGCCGTTGAAAACAACGCGGTCGCTGAGGTTGGTGTTGATGATAGAGCCGTAGGTCGCGGGCGCAACAAGATAGGCGTTTGTCTTTTTGAGCATAGATGAGTCAAAGCTGAGCTGTCCCTGGAAGTTGAGCATTGTCTGAGGAACCTCAAGGAAATATGTGCAGACTACCTTGTCGCCGACCTTATATTCCTTACCGCCGATTTTAAGTGTTTTAGCGGATGTATCGGCGCTCGACTTCTTTGTTGTGCTTACCGCTGAAGCTCCCGAGGGAGTTTTTGTTCTTGAACCCTCGGATTTTGACGAGGTATCCGACTTCTGCGAGCCGCCCTCGGACTTTGACGAGGTATCCGACTTCTGCGAGCCGCTTTCCGCCTTTGACTTTTGCGAGCTGCTTTCTGTCTTTGACTTCTGCTCGGAGCTGCCGCTCTGCTTTTTGTCGCCCTCGGTTTTATCGGCTTCCGTGGCGGAAATAAAGTTGCCCTTTTCGTCGGTGATGGGCTGTCCGTTTTCGTCAACAAGAATACCGCTCACTACCTCGGTAACTATTTGGGTTTCCTTTGTATCGCCCGAGCCTGAGCTTGAGCTGCTTGATTTGCCGCAGCCTGTCATAACGCCTGCGATCAGCGCGGTTGCCGTAAGAGCGGCAAATACGCCTTTAAAAATTTGATTTTTTGTTTTGGTCATATAACCACTTCCTTTTCTGAATTGCTTTTCATGCATACCTTCTAACCGTATTGATATGCGGTTAGACATTATTATAACAAAGTTTTTTGAAAAAATAAAGTGGGAATTAAAAAATAGTACAAATTTGTTAAATTGTACTTGCTTATGTGAAAACCGTGTGATAGAATGAAGCCAAACAATAAAAATAACAATTGAAAGGCAGGAGATATCTATGAAAAAATCAGCGGCAATTTTACTTTCGGCTATTATGGCGCTCGGCTGTATGTCGGTATCTGCGGTTAGCGCTGCTCAAACCGAGCCCGGGGCTGCGGCTAAGCCCTCGGCATTCGCCTCTCAGCAGGCGCTGTACGCTCACGCGGTAACAGGCTCAAACGACAGCGAGGCATGGCAGGCGTGGCAGAGCGTCCACGACGAGAGAATGAGCGTGTCAAACTCAACCGAGAAGTACTTTTTCCTACCCACATCGGCAGATACGGATCAGGTCGACGTCTACAACGGCTTTACGTCATCGGTAACGCTTAACGGCGTTACTATTGCGGCGGGCGAAACCGAAACAGTGCCCTACAGCGCCGCGCAGAGCTACAGCGTTACGGCGAGCGGAAGAACATATACATTAAAGTATATGAAATCAAACGCCGAGGCTGCTGTTTATGTAAATAACCCCAACGCCGACGGCAGCGGAACCGACCTTATGTCATACCTGAACGCCGACAAGGAGAACAAGGCGACCGCAACGGGCGCGATCGTTGACGCTGAAGGCAAAATCGACAACACAACTATCAAGAAAATCAAGGGACGCGGCAACACCTCGTGGGCAAAGCCGAAAAAGGGCTATAATATCACCTACGACAAGAAGGTGTCGATAGCGGGCATGGCTAAGAATAAAAAGTATTCTATTTTGCCCAACTATCAGGACGATTCGCTCTCGCGCAACCGTATTCTGTATGACCTTTCGGACGCGGTGGGAATGCCCTACGCCTCCGACTCGCGCTATGTTGACTTTTATGTAAACGGCTTCTACTGGGGCTCTTACCAGATGACAGAAAAGGTAGAGGCGGGCAGCCTTGTGACCGATGTTTCCGACACCGATTACCTCAACGATGACGGCACTATAAAGGACGACTTCTCGTTTATCGCCGAGGTTGACGCAAGCGCCGACGATACCGATTACTATGTGACCTGCGACGGCGGAATAAAAATCACCATCAAGTCCCCGGAGATCGACCCCGGAAAACCCGGCTACGACGAGGTAAAGGCGTATGTAGCAAAGAAATTCAATAAGCTCATTTCAACCTGCCGCACGGCTATCCGCAACAGCTCGACCTCAATAGCTGATCTTATCGACCTCGACTCCGCCGCAAAGCTCTATCTGATAAACGAGCTCGGCAAAAACTGGGACGCGGGCGTTTCAAGCACCTTCCTCACATATAAGCCCGACGAAAACGGCAGCTATAAGTTCTTCGGCTCGCCCGTCTGGGATTACGACAACTCGCTGGGCAACGCGGTTGGCGTAAGCCACGACTTAAACAGCATGGGCGTTAGCGACTATGAGAAGCCCACGGGCTGGTGGTGCCGTTACAAGGGCAAAAACAGCAACGAGACCATGTCCTATAACATCATCAACAACCTCGCCCGCAACAAGGAAGTCCTTGCAACCGCGGCTCAGGTCTGGTTCGATGACTTTATGCCCGCTATCGATCATTTCAGCGGCAAAACCGAAAATCCTTATGTATCGGGCGAGCTTTACACCGCCGCAAAATACTACGGCAGTCTTGCCGACAGCGCCGCTATGAACTACAAGAGCGGCTGGCTTTTGAACACGGGCAGCTGGATCGCCTCGCACAGCTCATTAAAGAAGGCGAGCTTTGACTTCTACAAGGGAACGTACACCGAGGCTTCATCATCTACACGCTATAATGCGAACTTTACGGATATGTTCAACTACGCCTGCGACTGGATGACGACCCGCGCGGCATGGCTTTCAAATCAGATGTACGCCGATTACAACGGCTCAAAGGTAAAATATGACGTTGACCGCAGCGGCGTTTTCGACATCAACGACATCACCGAGATACAGCGCTACCTTGCCGAGTTTATCGAACTCGACGCGCTCAGCTATGAGATCGCCAACGTCAATCCGGACGACAAGCTTACCATCACCGACGTTACCGCGCTGGCAAGAATAAAGGCGGGCTATGCTCACGAGGAACCCGATCCCAATCCCGATCCCGACCCCGACCCCGATGATAAGCTGATCGCCACATTCGTAAACACCCTTGACTGGGAGGGCACTATCAACATATATTACTACGGAAGCGGCAATTATCCGCTTTCATGGCCGGGAACAGCGATGACACAGATCGCCGATATCGACGGACACAACGCTTATTCGGCAGAGATCCCCGATTATGCCGAGTATGTCATCTTCGTCAACGGAACCGTACAGACCGAGAAGATCCCGTTTGACGGAAAAACGCACACTTACCGCGCGGTCGATCAGGTTAACGAAAAGGGAAGATACCTCTACACGATTGACTGATATAAATAATTATTGCTTCGGCTCAGAACTCTTTGCGGTTTTGAGCCGATTCTTTTTGAAAAAGCATTGACAGAGAAACCGCTGTATTATATAATAAATAAGTAAAAATATATAATTTTGCCGAAAAAGGAGTGTATATTATGGCGCTTTATGACGAAAACCTGTTAAAAAGCGAAGAAACAAAAATCAAGGAATGCTACGCTAAAATCGGCGAGCGGTACTATGCCGCTCACAAGGACGACGATAACGCCGAGTTCCCCGAGCTTATAGGCGCGGTAAAGGCGAGCGAAAAGGCAATTGAGGATCACAAAGAGGCTGTCCGCAAGGCTGAGGAGCAGGCGGAGCTCGAGCGCAGAAACAAGGAGCTTTTGGAGAAAGAGCTTATGCTCTGCCCCAAGTGCGGCGCCGAGATTTACTTCAAGTCGATTTTCTGCAACTTCTGCGGCTTTAAGGTCGCCGGCGAAGAACCCAAAGCTGAAGAGTCCAAAGCCGAGGAGCCCAAAGTAGAGGAACCCAAAGTTGAGGAACCCAAAGTTGAGGAGCCTGTTTTTGTTGCGCCTCCCACAAAGGTATATGAAGCCGAGCCTAAAAAGGACAGGGTTTGCTCAAAGTGCGGTGCCGTTCTTGAGGACGAGTGCCTGTTCTGCACCGAATGCGGAGCCCGCGTTGAGGCTGAGGAAGCGCCTGCCGCTCCCGTTGAGGCGTCTGCTGCCGAAGGCGGCGTAAGATTCTGCACCGAATGCGGCTTTAAGTCCACCGACGCCGAAGCTGTTTTCTGCAACAACTGCGGCGCGCGCCTGCCTTCCGCTGACTCAAGCGCCAAAAAGAGCGCACCTGCCGGAAAAACATGCCCGGTTTGCGGATATACCACAACCGATCCCGAGGTATTCTTCTGCATTGAGTGCGGACACAAGCTATAATTAATCACATCGCGGCAGTTATGCCCGCACTCTGCGTTTTGAGTGGGGTGTATTTGCCGCGTTTTCTTTTAATGCTCAGACGGTAAAAAGCCGAAGATCCTTGGCGGCGCGGTACCTGAGGTGCTGCGCTGTAATAATATAAAAAGGAATGAAAGTATGAAAATAAGCAATAAGGTTTCACGGATCGCGCTGGCGGCGATCATTATAGTCAGCCTGTCTTTAAGCTTTATCTTTATGGCGGTAAAGCAGGGCTATCACGAGGATGAGCTGCTGACATATAATCTGGCAAATTCCTCAAAGCAGCTCGGCGTGGACGGCGAATGGAACTCGCCCGACGACTTCAACGAATATCTCACCGCGGGCGAGCACCGCTTTGACTACGGAAATGTGTATCACAATCAGGTCGTCGACGCGTCGCACCCTCCGCTCTATTACGCGCTGGTGCATACCGTCTGCTCGTTCTTCCCGGGCGTTTTCAGCCGCTGGCTGGCGTTTGCGATAAACGTTGTGATGATGACCGGCTCGCTTATATTGCTGTATAAAATCGGAAAGCGCGTCACGGGAAATAACCTTTACTCGCTTATAGGCGTCGGGGGCTACGCGCTGAGCGTAGCCTGCGTAACAACTACTATCTACCTGCGCATGTACGCTTCGCTCACCTTCTGGGTGCTCATGTTCCTGTACGTCACCCTGAGAATGTATGACAGGAAAAACGAAATTAAAGTTTTCGACTGCGCCATGCTTTTGATCACGGTCGTAGCCGGCGTGCTGACGCAGTATTATTTCATCCTCTGCGCCGGGCTTATCGGCCTTGTTATGCTTATCTATAAGATCAAGGATCGCTATATCAAAAGCCTTATCGCATATGCAGCTGTTGCCTTTGCCGGAGCCGGAATAGCGCTGGCTATCTACCCGTACATCATCACAAACGTACTGGGCGGCAACCGCGGCTTCGGCTCACTTAAAATGGATATCGACACAATAACTATTGTGACATATTTCTGGTACAAGGTGGTCTGCTATATAATGCTGCTCGCCAAGGATATGTTCCTCGGTCAGGGCTGGCTGCTGGGCTTGTGCACGGGCTTTTTGCTTGCGGCTTATATCTGCATGCGCTTTATCAAAAAGAAAAAGCTGCCCCGTAAAGCGTGGTTCATCATCGTTCCCGGTGCCGTTTACTTCATCTTTATCGCGCTTGTGTCGCCCTTCAACAGCGACCGCTACGTTATGGCGTGCCTGCCGCTCATCTCGCTGATATTCAGCTTTGGGTTTATCAAGGCCGTTAACTTCTCGCGCATAGGCAGAAAGAACAAAAAGGCGGTGCTTGCGGTCCCGGCGTGCATCGTGGCGGCAAGCGCTCTTGCGTTTATCCCGGTTAAGCCCTACTACATTTACGGCGAGACAAATCTTTACGATACAAAAACCGATAACTGCGTATTTGTCGGCACGGCTATGATGGAGTGGAACAAGTGCATCGACAAGTTTATGAACTACGACAGCGTTATGATAGCCAAGACGACCGAGATGTCAAAAACCCTGTACGACGAGCTTGACGAGTTTGCCCAGAGCAGGGGAGTCATTACAAACGGAAAGGTCGGAAAGCTTGCCGAGAGCTTTATGACAAACGGCGACGTCGAGCGCAAGGAGAGCGACAGCATCGACAAAATGACCTCCGACGAAAAGCTCAGAGGGCTCGGCGAGGTCACGGTGTACATTTCGCGCCTTGCCGACAGCGACTATGTCATAGATAAAATCACAAAGAACACCGACCTCAAGCACTACGATATAATCCAGAAGGACAGGCAGTTTGAGGAGTTCTTCAACTGGTACGACTATTTTGTCGAAACCGAGTCATACTGTAACGTTTACAGATTCTATAAATAACCGAAGGGAGATACAAATATGGCTAAATTCTGCGGAAAATGCGGCTCGCCTCTCGACGAAAGCGGCGCCTGCCCGAAATGCGACGCTCAAAAAGTGATCGAAACCGAAAAGACAACTGCGGCTGACGAGGCTTACGCTCAGCCCGCTTATGAAGCCGCGCCGGGAGTTCAGCCTATTGAAGCTCCCGCGCCCGCGAAAAAGAGCATACCGAAAAAGCCGATCATCATAGCGGCTGCAGCGGTCGCTGTGATCGGCGTACTGGTGTTCTGCGCGTTCTTCTTCCACTGGTTCGGCTTGGGCAAGTCCGGCGGCGGTCTTGCCACCTCACAGCAGCAGTCGTTTGTAAAAACCTCTTACGGCAATGTTTACAGCGGACTTAACATAAGCGAGGTAAGCGAGGAGCCGGCTGATATTGATGACATGACGATAACCTCCGGCGATGAAGCGCTTAAGCTGTACTCAACGTCGGTCGCCAAGGACGGCGATACCTTCTACGGCAGGAACGGAAGTAACCGTGATCTTGTCAAGATGACCGTTAAGGGCAAAAACTCGGGCGAGATCGAGCCGTGGGTAAGCGAGGAACAGCTTAAAAACAGCGTTCTGGGATCAGACGGCGGCAAAAGGTACGCGTACGATATCGGCCGCTTCTTTGCGGACGGCGATTATATTTACGGCTATGTCGCAGGCTCTGCCGACTTCATGGCAAGCCACTATGAGCTAAATTACCGCCTTTTCAGAATAAGCAAAAGCGGAGATACCATTGAATTTGTCGGCGACGAAAGCGTGCGCGCTTATGAGTTTGTTGAGAGCGACGGCTGGATCTATTATGTCGACAACGGCTATACCTACGAGAGCGGCAGACCCGATTATGATACAAGCCGCGTAGGCATTTACAAAATCAAGACCGACGGAAGCGGCAAAACAAAGCTTTCGGGCGATTTTGAGGGCGAAAAGGGAAGCTATAAGGACAGAAACTACGGCAACGCCGCAGCACTTACCGTAAGCGGCAGCAAGCTTTACTTCCTCGATTTAACGAGCGGCGAGTCACGTCTTGCGCGCATGAGCCTTGACGGCTCCGGCGCCGAGATCCTTACCCGTGAAAAGGCGGCCAAGTACACGATTGACGAAAAGAACGACGTCATTTATTACATAGCCACCGATTATTATAATGTTTCCATGGATGTGAAAAAGCTCTGCAAGCTTGACCTCGGCACAAAGGAGGCTGAAGTCTGCGAAAATGTTCAGGTCGCTACCATATTCTATTCAATGACATATGACGACGGATACCTGTATTTTGACTGCGACGGAACTGTTATGAACGGCAAGTATAAGCGCTTCAACGTTTCGTCGGGCGAGCTGCAGAGGATCAAGTACACCGACAACCGAAAGGTCGAGTATGACGATTTCGGCTTTGAGAAGGTGATCGGCGACGGCAGCCGCACGGTTTGCTGGGAAAGCACGGGCAGCGACAAGATCTGATTTATGACAATAACCGAAAGGTGAAAGGAGAGACTATGGCAAAATTTTGCGGAAAATGCGGCTCGCCTCTTGATGAAAACGGCGTGTGCCGAAAGTGCGGAGCTTCCGTTTTGACCGAGGCGGATAAAACAGGCAAAAAGCCTTTTCACGATAGCGCGTCCGCGCCAAAGAAAAAGGGCTTCCCAAAAAAGGTGATGATCATAGCGCCCGCTGCCGTTGTTGTCATCGGCGCTCTGGTGTTCTGCGCCTTCTTCTTCCACTGGTTCGGCTTGGGTGCGCAGAGTAAAAAAGACATTGTGACCTCTCAGGGCAAGGCGTGCTTTGACACGTCATACGGAAAGTATTACCGCGATATCAATATCGAAGGCATCGGCACAGAGGACAAGATCCCCGACGGGACTCTTGTTGATGATGAGTTGAAAAAGGTGACTTTGCTTCCGAGCTTCGCTCAGGACGGCGACACCTTCTACGGAAAGCATGAGATATCGGAGCAGCTCTGCAAATTCACCGTCACAGGAAAAGACACTGCCTGCAAGGTTGAGCAGTGGGTAAGCGAGGAACAGCTTAAAAACAGCGTTTTGAAAGTTGACGGCAATGTGGGCTATGAGTACGCTTACGGCAACTTTATCGCCGACGGCGATTACGTTTACAACCGCGTAAACTCGTACAAAAGCAAGGAAAAAGAGCGGTACGGGCTTAATTACCGTATTTTCAGAATAAGCAAAAGCGGCGATACTATTGAGTTTGTCGGCGACGAAAACGTGCGCGCAAGCGATCTTGTTGTCAGCGACGGCTGGGTTTATTATGTCGACAACGGCTACACGGTCATGGACGATAAGGTGAAGCTCGACGAAACACGCATAGGTATTTATAAAATCAAGGCGGACGGAAGCGAAAAGACAAAGCTTGTGACCGCCACCGCAAAGCAGTATTATATCAGTAAGTCAGAGCCGTACAGCTGCGCATGCGCATTGACTGTGTATAATGGCAAGCTTTATTATCTCTTTAATTCAGGCGATGATTATCTTCCGTATTGCGTGGATCTCGACGGCTCGAACCAGGAGCTTCTCTGCTCACGTGACGCGTGCGCGTTTGCCATTGACGGCGAAAACAACATGATGTACTTTTTGGCTTCCGATAAAACAAGCAGGGTTTTGGTAAACAAGCTCGATTTGGAAAACAGACAGGTTTTTGAATACAACAAAGAGCTGCCGAAAAACGATTCGGAAATCAAAATTTCTTACTACAGCGGATATTTATATATTGTTACAAAGGACTTCCGCAGGATGGATGTTTCGTCGGGTGAGACTCAGCGCTTTGAAACAAACACTGAAAAAGCGGCGCTTTATGACGACGACGGCTTCCAAAAGGATGTAGTTGATTATTCTTCGACATGCCGCTGGAAAGTGATAACCTAAAAAAGCCGCGCGTTTGGCGGCTTGACAAAAACCTCGATTTGATTTAGGATAATAACGGGAAATGGATTATTTGGAAACCGAAAAGGGGAATGAAAGTGATTGACAGGGAAAAACGCAAAAATGAGCTGGGGCTTGTATTTTCGGGCGGCGGCTTGCAGGGTATAGCGCATATCGGCGCTGTACGCGCTCTTTACGAGCTGGGCATCCGTCCGCAGTATGTAGCAGGAACAAGCTCGGGCTCGGCTATGGCGGCTCTTACGGCAATGGGCTACAGCGCCGACGAAATGCAGGCGTTCGCCGAAAAATACTGGACGACTCTTGCCGATTTCAGGCCGGTGCCTATCGTAAAGGAGCTCGCGTCGCTTAAGTTCAGCAAAAAGAACCAGAAAGACGGCCTTAAGGACGGGGAAATTATCTCCGGTATCATCAAGGAGTCGATGGACGCAAAGGGCATTAAGGGCTTTGACGATCTGCCTATAAATCTGTCTATTTGCACAAACGACACCTACACTACCGACGAGTGCATTTTTACCACTCTTGACGAGGGGCTTCAAACCGACCATATCCACTACATAACGGGCGCGCCTCTTGAGCTTGCGGTGCGCGCGAGCATGACCTTCCCGGCGATTTACACCACCTGCAGCTACAAGCAGTATAATTTTATCGACGGCGGCTCAAAGGACAACCTGCCTACAAAAATCATGCGCGACATGGGCGTGGGCAAGGTGCTGGCTATTGCCTTTGACGTTATGGATTATGTGCCCGAAACAGGGCTTGAGGGCATGCTCAAGGTGGTATGGCGCGCGCTTGACCTGTATTCGGTAAACAGCACGCGCGAATCCAAAAAGCTCGCCGACTACGTCGTTGAAATCAAAAACAGCAAAACGGCTATCTTCTCAATGGAGAATATCGACCTTACCATTCAGGAGGGCTACGACTGCGTTATGAAGTGCAAGGACGACTTGCTCAGATTGTTTAATACTAATTTCCATTAAAACGCTTTAATACAGATGTTAGCGGAAAATTCAGCAGA
>CAZVSQ010000031.1:6490-13323 GCA_964629925.1 uncultured Ruminococcus sp. | reverse complement strand
ATGCTCGCCGAAAAATACGGCAACATCTGCGTTGTCGGCGACGACGACCAGAGTATCTACAAGTTCCGCGGCGCTACCATCGAGAATATCCTGTCCTTTGAAAACACCTTCAAGGGCGCTAAAATAATCCGTTTGGAGCAGAATTACCGCAGCACAAAAACTATTCTCAACGCCGCTAATGAGGTCATTTCAAACAATACCGTCCGCAAGGGCAAAACCCTATGGACGGACAATCCTACGGGCGACAAAATTGAGCTGCACACCTGCGAGGACGAGCGCGACGAGGCTTCCTTTATTGCAAAGACAATTATGGACGGCGTTTCCGACGGCAGAAACTACTCGGATTTCGCTGTTCTTTACCGCACAAACGCGCAGTCGAACGCCATAGAGCAGACCTTCTCGCGCAGCGGCATTCCGCACCGCATAATCGGCGGCCACCGTTTTTATGACCGCGAGGAGATCCGCGACATGATCGCTTATTTGCAGGTGATAAACAATCCTCACGATGACGTCCGCATAAGCCGCATAATCAATGTGCCAAAGCGCGGTATCGGCGCTCGCTCGCTTCAGGTCGCCGCTGAGATCGGAGCGGGGCTCGGCGAGAGCATTTACACCGTCATAAAAGAGGCTTACAGCTATCCTCAGCTCAGCCGCTCTGCCGCTAAACTAAAAGCGTTTGTATCTCTTATTGACGGACTTATCGAAGCGCATGAGAGCGAGGATTATTCTCTTGCGGAATTATACAACCTTATTTTAGAGCATACAGGCTACGAAAACTACCTTAGAACCGAAAAAGACAACCCGGACGTCCGCATTGAGAACATCGAGGAGCTTTCCTCAAACATCATCAAGTTTGAGGAGGACTACGGCGACGAAGCCGAGCTTTCCGCCTTTCTTGAGGAGATCTCGCTGATGACAGATATCGACAACTACGACTCCGAGGCTGATACCTGCGTTATGATGACGCTCCACAGCGCCAAAGGTCTTGAATTTCCGGTCGTATTCATAACAGGCATGGAGGACGGCCTTTTCCCGTCAAGGCTCTCGATGGACAACCCCGAGGAGCTGGGCGAGGAAAGAAGGCTTGCTTATGTCGGCATTACGCGCGCTAAGGAAAAGCTTTATCTCACCAAAACACGCACGCGCATGCTGTTCGGCTCAACGACCTACAGCAAGGAGAGCCGCTTTGTTAGCGAGATCCCCGATAATCTTCTCAACAAAACAGGGGAGAGCGGCAGATTCAACTCAGCCTTTTCGGGATTCGCCTCCGCCGGCTTGAAATCTTCGGTAAGCATCGGCGCTTCGCACGCCTCAAAGCCGCAGTTCGGCGGATATAAAAAGCCGGCGGTACAGACAGGCGTTGTGTATAATGTCGGCGACAGCGTTCTTCATAAGGTTTTCGGCAAAGGGCTTATTATGTCCGCCGAAAAAATGGGCAACGATACATTGCTTGAGATCGCCTTTGATAAGGCGGGAACAAAAAAGCTCATGGCTAATTTCTGCAAAATGGAAAAAATTTAAGGAGGTGACGTTTATGTCAAGGCTGATAAAAAGCTTGCTGTGTATATCTATGGCGGCGCTCACGGCTGTTAGTGCCGGATGCGGCAGCTCGGACAGCTCAAAAACGAGTTCTTCCGAAGTTGAAAAAACCACCTTTCAGACCGAGCCTTCAAAGCCTGTTGAAAGCAGTAAGCCATCTTCACCGGACGAATTGGACGCTTCGGCTGATTCGGCTCAGGTTGACGACAGCAAAATAACCTTTAATACTCTTGAAATCAAGCGTCACATCTCTGAGATCGAGGAAACGCTTGAAAGCTATATCGAGTTCTGTGATTTTAAGGGTGCCGCTTATACAAAAGTAGGGAACGATTTTGAGTATCATACCGAAAAGGGCATAGCTAATCAGGGCGCTCATGTCGATAATTCGATCTACACGGGTTATTATACGGGCTCCGTCACAAAGCTCTTTACTGCCGCAGCTGTTATGAAGCTGGTCGAAGATAACGGATTGAACCTCGATTCAACAATTGATAAGTATTTCCCAAAATGCTCCTACGCTAAGGACGTAACTATAAAGCAGCTTTTGACAATGACGTCCGGCATTCCGAATTACATCAACAGAAACGGTATAAACACTTTTACACCGTCATTACTGGATACGATAAGCGGAGAAGAGGATCGTGAGCAGCTTCACTCAAAAATTACAAACTGGATCCTTTCTCAAAAACGCCTAAACGACGACGGAGCCTTTATGTTCTCCGACAGCAACTACTACCTTTTGGGCGATATTATTGCCGCCGAGAGCAAAATGAGCTACGAGGAATATATCGATGCGGTTATTCTGAAGCCGATGTTTATGACCAAAACCTCGTTTGCCGAAAATGAAACAACGGCTCGCCCATATGTCAGCAACGAGCAAAGCGCACTGCTCTTAAATAACGGAGCGGGTTATTCCTCACTGGGGCTTATATCCAATGTGTCCGATTTGCTCAGATTTGTAGACGGTCTTATGTCGTATCAGATATTAACTCCCGATTCGCTCGGTGAGATGTTCAGGGATTACGGAAACGGCTTCGGCTACGGTGCGTATATCAACGGCAACCGAGTATCATGTGTTGGCGGGCTCGACGCATACAGCGCTAAATTCAGTTTTACTTCAGACAGGAACCAGATTTTCGTAGCGCTTTCAAACTATTCCGAAACCGATCCTAACTTCCTCCACATCATGTTCCGCAATTACATGCTCAAATACAGTAACTAAAACCTCAAACCTCCATAGTATGGTAGTACAGTTTATCTGTTCTATACTTAACTATGGAGGTTTTTATATGTCTGAAACAATAGTAGGCACCGAGCAGACAGCGGCAGAAACGCCCGACAGCGCTGAGGATTCGATCGAATTTGAGCCTGTTTGTCTTGAAGTGCCCAGAATTTATGACAGCTGCGGAGCAAAGGACTGCCTGCGCGGCCTCACGGTCTTTTTTACGGCAGAAAATCAAGCTTTGATCGACACCGCCACGTCGGTGCGCATCACGCGCGTCACTGTGATCACCGCAACCGTCGATGTGGACAGCGTTGCCTTCAACAGGGGCTATTACTCTGTAGACGAGACATTTTATTTTCTGTGCTGCTGCGAGGTCTATACAGCAACCGGAGCGCTGCCAACGTCGATTACCGGTATCGCGGTGTCCTCAAAGCGCGTTGTACTGTACGGCAGCGACGGAAATGTAAAGCGCTTTTCAAGCGACAGCACACCGGCGATCGATCCGTCAGAGCTCGACTGCTGTGTGGGATATAACAGCACTATGCCCACAGCTAATGTTCAGGTCTCAAGCCCGGTCGCGCTCGCGGCAACGCTCAGCCCGGTAACGACTTCACCGATCGTGCCGTTTGTGCCGGAGAATGTAGCCGAGTTCATCGGCGGAGATTTGGCATCTCCGGAAAGACAGCAGGTAACAACAACGATAGGTCTGTTCTCGATCACTACTCTCTCACGCAGCGTTCAGCTTATGCTGCCGTCCTATGATTTCTGCATGCCGCGCAAGGAATGCGACGATCGCACCGACGACCCGTGCGAGGCATTCAGCAAGATAGATTTTCCCACCGACGCGTTCTTTCCGCCCAATTCTCAGGACAGCGACGGAAACGAAGCAACATTTGACTGCCGCTGCGGCTGATTGACAGCGGATAATAGGAATAAAATAGGGCAGACGGTTTTTAGCTGTCTGCCCAAATTTATTTGTTCCAATCCAATATTTCCTCTCCTTTAATAAGGAAAGCTTTTTTCGCTATCTCCGCCATCGGGTCGTCGCTGTGACTGTCCGAATAAAACGCTTCTATTTCAGCTTCGCCGAATTCCTCGCGGAAACGGCGGACTTTTTCTTTTCCGTGGCAGTTTTCCCCGATATATTTTCCCGTAGAGGGATCCACGTTTGAAGCGATAAGGTGCTTTATCCCGAGCCTTTCGCAAATGGGTTTAAGCAAAAAGTAAGATGAAGCAGAGATAATAACATCATCGGGGCGCTGCTGCTTAAGGTAATAGCGCTTAATTTTTTTTATATTTACGTCCCAGTAGTCGGCTACGTCCTTTTTTGTATCACAATACCGCAAAAAGCGGTACATAACCTCTTTGAATTGTGTTTTGGTTCCTTTTTTAAAGACATAAAACTTCATAACGGCGGCGAAAAGCGACGGTCCCAAAAGAATTATCCTTTTGTGGCGCTTTAATGCAAACAGATAAAAATTTGCCGTGGAGTCGCCGTCATATATAGTTTTGTCAAAGTCATACACGTTCATTATGGCTCATCATCTTTCTTCACATTCTTTTCACAATTCTATGTTATCATACATAAACTACAAAATAATTCCAATTTAGAAAAAATTTATATCTGCTACTTGCACAATCTGTTATAATATTGTATAATAGAAAAAATATGAATATAAGGGGAAGTATATGTTCGGTTATTTGCGGGTTCAGAAAAGCGAGCTTTTGGTGCGCGAATATGAAGCTTACAAGGCTGTGTACTGCGGGCTTTGCAAACAATTGGGCAAGGATTATTCGTTCCTTACCCGGCTTGCATTAAGCTATGACTGCACCTTTTACGCAATGCTGCTTATGTCGCTTGAACGCTCCTGCAAGGGCTTTGATAAGGGCAGATGCAGGTTCAATCCCCTTAAAAAGTGCAAATACGCCCATTGCGCCGACGAAAGCTACAGCAAAGCATCCGCATTAACGGTCATCTCCGCTTACTATAAGCTAAAGGACGATTTATCAGACAGCGGCTTTTTTAAAAGGCTTGCCGTAAGGCTTATAAAGCCGTTTTTCGGCAGGTGGCATAAAAAGGCGGCGAAGCGCTATCCCGAGCTTGAGGCGGCGGTTGCGGATATGATGAAAGCGCAGAATGAAGTTGAGGCTCAAGAAGAAGCCGATATCGATATTTCGGCTCACCCCACAGCTAATATGCTCGGCACTGTGCTGTCGCTTGAAGCTAAAGACGACGTACAGCGGCGCGTGTTTTATGAGTTCGGTTATCAGCTAGGCAGGTGGATTTACCTGATAGACGCCGCCGATGATTTGGAAAAGGATATAAAAAAGAACAACTTTAATCCCTTTAAAAACGCGGACGTTGAGGATATCAAAGAATTCCAGACCGCGCTTTTGAACCAGTCGCTTGCCCGCGCGTATGACGCTTATAATCTTATCACTATTGTAGACTTTAAAGGGATTTTTGACAACATGATGCTTTACGGTTTTCCGGCAAAGCAGAACACGGTTGTTTACCGTTTGGAGGAGGAAAAGAATGAACAATCCATATGAGGTACTCGGAGTTTCACCCGACGCGTCCGATGAGGAAATAAAAAAAGCCTACCGCGACCTTGCAAAAAAATATCATCCCGACAACTACGCAAACAGCCCTTTGGCTGACCTTGCTGAGCAGAAGATGAAGGAGATAAACGAGGCGTATGACCAAATCAACAGCATGCGCCAAAAGGGGAAGGGTTCCGGCTCAACAAGCAGCAGTACCGGCGGCTATACCTCAAACGGCTCCTCGTCGCAGTTTTACAGCGTGCGCATATACATTCAGCGCAATATGATAAAGGAAGCCGAGCAGGTCCTCGACAGCACTCCCGAGGGCAACCGCACCGCCGAGTGGCACTATCTTAAAGGCATGTGCGCGTTCCGCAAGGGCTGGAGCAATCAAGCAACCGAGTATTTTACCACCGCCTGCAACATGGATCCCAATAATCAGGAGTACCGCGCCGCGATGAATAACATAAACGGCCAGCGCAATTACAACTACGGCGGCTACAACACCGCAAACGGAACTCCCGCCAACTCAACAGGCTGCTCCTGCTGCGACATCTGCGCCGCATATATGTGCGCGGATTGCCTGTGCAGCTGCTGCCATTCGGGCTGCTGATATGAAGAATTCAATAAATAAGCCTGCGTTTAGGCTCGCTTTTTGTTCGGCAACAGCGGCTCTTGAGGTCGTTTTGATGATGGTGACAAGCTTGGTTCGTATAGGTACATACGCTCTGCCGTGTTTTGCGGGGCTGCTCACTATCGCGGTTGTAATTGAGTATGAATGCAAATGGGCTTTCGGGGTATTCGGCGTCACGGCTGTGCTTTCGTTCTTTTTGTCGGGCGATAAAGAGGCTGTGGTGATGTTTATCGCGCTTTTCGGTTATTATCCCATATTAAAAAACATAATCGAAAGGTTTATAAAAAACGCCGCGGTGCGCTGGGTTATAAAGCTGCTTATATTCAACGCCGCGGCTGTAGGTTCGTTTTTTGTTGTCACTCTTATTCTTGAAATACCCGCTTCGGAATTCAGCATTTTCGGCGTTTATCTGCCGTATGTGTTTTTGCTGGCGGGCAACGTGTTCTTTATCCTGTACGATCTGTCAATCAATGTTTTCGTCAGGTTTTATGTTCAGCGTTTGAGAAATGCGCTGTTCGGCAGGTATCTGTAATTTTTCGGAAAGGAAGGTCGATATTATGAAATCCAAATTATTCGCGCGGATCCTATGCATAGTTTTGATCGCAATGCTTGTTATATCGGTGATCATTGTCGCTGTTCCGATGATAAAAGGCAGCGCCGCGGTGGTAACTCCCGTTAAAGGAAACAGCGGAAAAATAAACGCCGACTATGTTAATCTGCGCTCCGGAGCCGGAACCAATTTTTCGATTGTTACCAACATGCGCATAAACACAAAGGTCGTGTTTGAGGAATCTGCGGTTTATAACAGCAGCTGGTACAAAGTCAAGGAACAGACCACAAATAAATCGGGTTATGTCAGACAGGACTTTGTAACGTTTGATAAGGTCTCCT
>CAZVSQ010000031.1:0-6480 GCA_964629925.1 uncultured Ruminococcus sp. | reverse complement strand
GATCAAGCTTTGTACGTCAAAGGTAACGGTATATGTCGGCTGTCAGTACGCTTTTTGGCAGACAGGAGCCAAGAACCCAAAGTGGAGCAGCTCCAATACATCAATAGCAGCAATCGACTCTAACGGCGTCCTTACCGCTAAGGCGGCAGGCACCGCGACGATAACAGCGTCCGAAGGCTCCGATTCAGCTTCATGCGTATTGACGGTAAAAAAGGGAACCGCAACAAATATCTCGGCAAAAAGTCTTGACTTGGTTCAGGGGAAAACCCATACGCTTACCGCAAAGGCAAATAATATCAGTTGGTATTCCTCCAACAATAACGTCGCTAAGGTCAACAACGGAGTGGTAACAGCCGTTGCTCCGGGTTGCGCGACGATCTGCGCGTATAATTCAAACGGCGCTTCCACATGCCTTGTAAATGTTACTCAACCTGTTCAGCCGTCGTCAATAAGGCTCAGCGCAAACAGCGTTTCAACCTATGTCGGCTGCAAATACGCTCTCGCTCAGCTGGGAGCCTCGGCACCAAAATGGACAAGCTCTAATACAAGCGTTGCCGCAATAGACCAAAACGGAATCGTTACGGCAAAAGCGGCAGGCACGACCACTATCACCGCCTCTGAAAATTCAGAATCCGCAAGCTGTAAGTTTACCGTGTTGTCAGGCTCATCTACAGGTATATCCCAAAGCTCAATAACGCTCATCAAAGGTACTACCGCAAATCTGAGCGCAAAGACAAGCGGCGTTAAATGGAGCTCGTCACGTACAAATATAGCTTCAGTAAGCAACGGAACGGTAACGGCTAAGGACGAGGGATACGCAACAGTGTGCGCCTATACCTCAAGCGGCGCTTCAACATGCCTTATCAAGGTCGTAAAAAATCCTCTTACCTCCGCAATAAAGCTTTGCACCAACAACGTTTCGACCTATACAGGCTGCAAGTACGCGTTTTGGCAGACGGGTGCAAGCAAGCCGACTTGGAAGATCTCAAACACGAATGCAGCTTCTATCGACTCATCCGGAATAATGACAGCCAAGTCGGCGGGCACTGTTACGCTTACCGTAAGCGAAGGCAATAATACTTCTTCCTGTAAGGTCACTATTCTTAAAGGGACTTCTACGGGTATTTCAAAATCAAGCCTTACAATCGAAGAGGGCGATACTGCGTCTCTTACCGCAAAGACATCCGGTGTGAAGTGGTTTTCTTCAAACACAAATGTAGCGACGGTACAAAACGGCAAAATCACCGCAAAAAAGCCCGGCTACACAACGATCAGCGCCTATACTTCATCGGGAGCGTCAACTTGTCTGGTGCATGTCACCGAAGCCTCACCGGTTATTATCAATACCGAGGTCACGGGATATGTAAACGAGGACTATGTAAATCTTCGCTCGGGTCCCGGAACGGGATATTCGGTCATCACCACAATGAGAGAAAAAACAAGCTTCACCTTTACCAGTCAAACGCTTTATAAATCAGAATGGTATAAGATCAAGCTTGCTGACGGAACGGTAGGATATATTTACAGCATCTATGCTACAAAGAATAATCCTCCTAAAATAACCCTTTCAGCAACATCGACGTCTACATATGTCGGCTGTAAATACGCTTTAGCTCAAACAGGAGCAAAAAATCCTGTTTGGTCAAGTTCAAATAATTCCGTAGCCACTGTAGACCAAAACGGAATAGTGACCGCAAAGGCGGCGGGTACGGCAAATATCAGCGTTTCGGAAAACGGCGGTGTTGCGGTATGTAAGTTTAAGGTGTCAAAAGGCACATCAACAGGCATTTCCTCCGCAAACCTTACTCTTGCCGCGGGAAAAACCGCAAAGCTCACCGCTAAAACAAGTGTGAGCTGGTCGTCGTCAAATACCAAGGTCGCAACGGTCAGCGGCGGAACGGTTACGGCAAAAAGCACCGGCTACGCAACGATATGTGCCTATAACTCAAACGGAGCGTCAACATGCCTTGTCAAGGGAACTCAGGTCGACGGCGCTATAAAGCTCAACGTATCAAGCGCCACGACGTATGTAGGCTGCCGATACGCCATCAATATGACAGGCTCGTCAACAGCTTCGTGGACAAGCTCAAATACCTCGGTAGCCACTGTAAACAGCAGCGGCGTTGTAACCGCCAAAGCAGCCGGAAAGGCTGTGATAAAGGCGAGCAACTCGGTGTCAAGCGCCTCCTGTACAATAACCGTTAAATCGGGTACAGGCCCAGGAATATCTTCTTCCGAGATGACTATAGCCTCCGGAAAGTCGGTCCTGCTTCGTTCCGACAACAGCTACGCAAGCTGGAGCTCGTCAAATACAAGCATTGCCACAGTCAAAAACGGCATAGTGGACACAAAGGGCACAGGCTATGTAACTATCAGCGCGTATACAAGCTACGGCGCTTCAACCTGCTTGCTTAATGTTACTTCCCCGGCTGCTATCCGCTTTGTATATGCCTCGCCGAATTCGGCTCCGAAAAACTCGACCGTTACATTTAAGGCTATAACCGATAAATCGCGCACGGCGGTCAAATTCGTTGTTTCAAACGGCTCGACATCATATACCGTAAACGCGACAGGCAAGGTCGCGGACGGAAGCACTTATATCTGGTCGGGCAGCCGCACTCTCGGAATTTCGGGCAAATGGAGCATCAAAGCTTATTCAAAGACCGCTTCAACCGATTTTGCAACAACATCCGGCGACGGTGAGGGAGAGGTGTTTGTTACTAATTCGACCGACACCACAACGACCGTACTCGGCGAGCGAAGAGCCAGCGACAGCATAATCGACTTGATTGCTAACTTTGAGGGCTTCCTTACTTCCGTAACAGCCGACTATATCACAGGCGACCCCACTCTCGGCTACGGAAAGGTCGTTCTCAGAAACGAGCAGTTCTACAACAACCTTACAAAAAACGAGGCTTACGGTTATTTGTGCCAGACTGTCAACAGCGGCCCGTACACGACAGTTACCAACAGCTTTTTGACGTCCAATAACGTAAAGTTCAACCAGCGGCAGTTTGACGCTCTTGTGTGCTTTGCTTACAACGTCGGTGCGTACGCTATCACCAACGATTCCGACTTAAAGAACACACTGCTAGGCGCGGCTTCAAGCGGTAAAATAACTTCGGGCGGCTCAGGCTATGTAAACGCCTCGGATGTCAATTTGCGTTCGGGTGCGGGCACAAGCTACTCAGTTAAAACAACAATGGCTTACAACACCAAGTTTACGTTTGTCGACGCCAAGCTTTATAATTCAAGCTGGTATAAAATCAAGCTTACAAACGGTACAACGGGATACATCTACAAGGATTACGCGTCTGCATCGGGCGGCACGCGCGACCTTGCAAATGTAAACAAGAGCGCTTTGACCAACAGACTGCTTCAATACCACCACGCCTCGGGCAGCTGCTACATAGGCTTGCTGTGGCGCAGAGTTGATGAGGTCGAGATATTCTTCTACGGCGATTATAAACGCGACGGCGACGCAAATAAATATAACATGTATTTCCGCTGCGCAAACAACAGCTCATTCGGAATAGGATAGGTAGTATATTATGAAAAAAATAGGATTCATCGGTGCCGGAAACATGGCGACCGCCATTATCAAGGGCATGATCGCGCAGAACGGCAGCGCCGATATGCTCGGTGTCTATGATACCGACAAAGCAAAAACAGACATCATGCGCGGCATGGGCGTTGAGGTCTATCCCTCTTCGCCCGTGCTGGTAAGCTCCTGCGATATAATCGTGCTTGCGGTAAAGCCGCAGAATTATGCGGAAGTCCTTGACGCGGTAAAGAGCGAGGCAAGCGAAAGCAAAACCTTTGTATCTATCGCAGCCGGAATCTCTATCGGCTATGTCCGCAAGGCTCTTGGCTGTAACTGCCCGGTCGTAAGGGTTATACCCAATACGCCCTTACTGCTCAAAAAGGGCGCGTCAGCGCTTTGCCCGTCCGAGAACATCAGCGATGAGGACAAAGAGCTTGTTTACCGCATGTTTGCCGGCAGCGGCGTTTGCGAGTATATTTCAGAGGAGCATATGAACGAGATAATCTCTGTCAACGGTTCAAGCCCGGCCTATATTTACCTTTTTGCCAAAGCTATGGCGGACTACGCTCAAAGCTGCGGAATAGGTTACGGGCAGGCTATGAACCTTATCTGCGCTACGCTTGAGGGTTCGGCGGCAATGCTCAGAGAGAGCGGCGATACTCCCGATGAGCTTATTAAAAAGGTAAGCTCAAAGGGCGGCACTACAATAGCGGCACTTGAAAAGCTAAGAGAGCACGGCTTTACCGAGGGCATTCTCGACGCTATGCAGGCTTGCACCGACAGAGCGGAAGAACTGGGCAAACTGTTTTAATCAAAGAATTATCTCATACCTTTCATGCTTTACGCATATTCTTTACTGTGGACAACCGCAGAAAGGATGTTTTATATGAAAGGTATTGTACTGTCTTTAGGGCTGCCACGCAAAAAACGGCGTCTGCCCGACCTGAAAACCATAATCAGGCGCCACGGAACAACGCTTCTGTTTGCCGCACTGATACTGATAGGACTGGTGCTCGGTGCTGTTTATTCCAAAAGCGCGGATAAAAACACTCTGCGCTCGCTTGATTTTCTTTTCACCACAAACCTTGAATCAAGGCTCAGTCAGGGTGCTTTCGGCACCTTTTGCGCGTGCTTTGCTTCTGATTTTATCTTTTTGCTTGCGGTTTATCTTTTGGGTATTGCCGCGTGGGGCATTCCGTTTATTGCGGCTCTGCTTTGCTTTAAGGGCTTCGGAACCGGAGTTACCGCAGGCTGGCTGTGCGTTTCTCACGGGCTGAGCGGAGCCGGGTTCTACCTTTTGGTTCTGCTTCCCGGAACATTTATATTTTGCGCGGCGCTTATCGGTTTTGCCGTAAGAGCGTTTGCGTTTTCAAAGCATGCTTTCTTTTATTCGCTGAGCAGGCAAACTCCCGCGTCATCACTCAGAGATGATCTTCTTCGCTTTTCGTCGCGGTTTTTTTCATCCCTCGGCGTTACATCAATCGCCGCGCTTGCGGACACGCTTTTGTGGACGCTTTTTGCGGGGACTTTTAAATTCTAGCCGTTTTTCGCGGCACAGGAGGTAAAAATGGCTTCAGGATCCAAAAAAAATACCCTGCCTATTGCCGCGGTATTCACAAATCTTTTTCATAATATCCCAAGGCTGATACTTACAAATCTTATTTTTGCGGTTCCTCTGGGCGCGTTTACGGCTCTGTTCTGGTTTTTGTCATCGCTTTTGCCGCTAAGCGAATCTCAGGCTCCGCTTATTGTTTTGTTGGCTGTTATTCCCGTATTTCCGTTTTATGCGGGCGTTGTAAAGGTTACGGCAAAAATGACGGTCGATGAAGAAAAGGTGCCTGTTTTCAGCAACTTTTTTTCGGGTGTAAAGGATAATTTCCTGCGTTTTCTTGTACACGGACTGCTTTTATATGTGATTGTTGTATTAAGTTTTGTGTCAATCAGTCTTTATATGAGGCTGATAGCGTCAAACTCAGTATTCATCGGTCCGCTGATCATCTCGATCATCATAATGCTTTTGTTTGTTTTTATGTTCTTTTATGTTCCCGCAATGACGGTCACTTTTGATATTCCAATGCGATATATTTATAAGAATTCATTTTTGATGAGTTACGGCGAGATTAAAAAGAACATCATCGGCTTGCTGGGTGTTTTGCTTCTTTTGATCATCTCCACAACTTTTTTGATTGCCTGTTACGGAAGCCCCGTTGCGGTCGTTGTTGTTACCATCGTTTTGGCGGCTCTTGTTATTCCGGCGATCTCAGCGTTCATTATCCATTCGGCTGTTTACGAAAGAATGTGTGAGATGATAACTGACAAATCAGTGCAGACACAGGCGGTAAACGCGGTCAATGCCAAAATGGTCGAGACAAGAAACAAGCGCAACCCGGTTGAAGTCAAGGACGAATTTATGAGCAGCATAAAGGAGTTTGAGGTAGATGAAAGCCTTTCCGACGACGAGTACGTATATTTTAACGGAAAGATGATGAAAAAGGGCGTTATAATGAAGCTTAAGCGTGAAGCTGAAAGAAGCGGTGAATGATATGAATAAAAAACAACTGATAATTATTATTTCCGCTGCGGCGGTGATTCTTGCTTCGGCGGCGGTTATTGTTTTCGCACTTAATTCGGGCAAGTCAAACGATGACGGCAAACAGCCCGAAACGACTTCGGCTATCTCGACTGCGGCATCAACTGCCGCAACCGAAGAAACTACAAAGGAGCTGACAGCAGCTCCGCCTTCATCTGAAGCTCCGGCGGCGACCGAAGAACCCGAAACAATGCCGACGATCGACATCAACATCCCGACAGAGGGCGGAGAGGTTACGCATTTTGACGGCGTTTATGTGCCGGATTCAAATGCCGTTGATGTTTCCACAGGTGAAAAGGTCAGTATGCGCAGCCTGTTTGGCTCAGGCTATTCAAGCGGAGCTGTC
>CAZVSQ010000030.1:10392-13845 GCA_964629925.1 uncultured Ruminococcus sp. | reverse complement strand
GTGCTCAACCGCGAGGTAGTGCGCTTCGCAATCAAAGCAGGGCTTGCGGTTCACGGCAAGATCGCCGAGGTCGCAAAAATGGACAGAAAGAACTACTGCTATCCCGATTTGGCTAAGGCTTATCAGATCAGCCAGCTTTACGCTCCGCTGATCATCGGCGGCTATATCGAGCTTTCAAACGGCAGAAAGATCCGCCTCCACCACATCCACATCGAGGAGGACGCCGGAAAGCTCATTCATCAGCACGGCGACACCTATGTCGACTACAACCGCGGCGGCGTTCCGCTTATCGAAATCGTCTCCGAGCCTGACATCCGCTCGATCGACGAGGCTAAGGAGTACGTCGAAAGGCTGCAGCAGGTAATGCGCTGGGTAGGGATCTCCGACTGCAAAATGCAGGAGGGCTCAATGCGCTGCGACGTCAACATCTCGGTTCGTCCCGAGGGAAGTGAGGCGTTCGGCACGCGCACCGAAATCAAAAACATGAACTCTATCACCAACATCGCCCGCGCTATGGAATACGAGTACGAGCGTCAGGTCGATTTGATCGAAAGCGGCGGCAAGGTGGTTCAGGAGACTCTGCGCTTTGACGACGCGAGCGGCACTACCTCCTCACTGAGAAGCAAGGAGGACGCTCACGACTACCGCTACTTCCGCGACCCGGACTTGGTTACTATCAATATTCCGCGCGATGAGGTAGAGGCTCTTAAGGCTGAGATGCCCGAGCTGCCCGCCGATAAGCTCGAGCGCTATGTCGATGATTACGACATCCCCGAAAAGGACGCGGCGCTGCTTACAAAGTACCGCAATATCAGCGAGTATTTTGACAAGGCTATCGACGGCGTAAAGTCGCCCAAGACCGTCAGCAACTTTATTATCGGCCAGATTTTCCGCAGAGTTGAAACCGAGGCTGACAAGGAAATCTTTGACGTAGCTACCTCCCCCGAACAGCTTAACGAGCTTGTAAAGCTGCTCGACAGCGGCAAGATCCGCAACAACCTCGCCAAGTCAACGCTTGAAAAAATGCTTGACAGCGGCAAGGGCGCGCTTGAGTTCATAAGCGAGAGCGACATGGGAGGAATCGACGACAACGCGCTTCTGGAGCTTTGCAAGGCGGCTGTCGAGGGCAACCCCAAGGCGGTCGAGGACTTCAAAAACGGCAAGGAAAAGGCTATTAAGGCGCTTGTCGGCAACGTGATGAAGAACAGCCGGGGCAAGGCGGACGCTATGGCTGCCGAGGCTAAAATCAAGGAGCTTATAGGATAAAAAATTATAATTTAAGGAGGACACGGCATGAAACGTACTCGCAGGCTTGTTGGAATTTTTCTCACACTCAGCATGGCGGTAGGACTGATTGCCGTGTCGGTTTTTCAGGTATCCGCAATGCAGATATTTGTGCGCACTCTGACAGGAAAAACCGTGACGCTTGAGGTGGAATCAAATGATACCATTGAAAACATCAAGTCGAAAATCCAGGAGAAAGAGGGAATACCGCCCGATCAGCAGCGCCTGATTTTTGCGGGCAAGCAGCTTGAGGACGGGCGCACCCTTGCGGACTACAACATCCAAAAGGAGAGCACGCTGCACCTGGTGCTTCGGCTGCGCCAAGGTGACGTCAACGGCGACGGACAGGTGACGATCGACGACATCACGCTTTTGCAGCGGTATTTTGCCGAATACCTCAAAGAGGACGGCTCGCCGCTGATTTCAGAAAGCGGCTTGGAGCGCGCCGACGCGAATAACGACGGTGTTCTTGACATGCACGATGTATTGATGATACAAAGAAAAATAGCTGAATAAAAAGAAAAGACGGACAGAAGGCTGCCGATTGGCAAAACCTTTCTGTCCGTTATTTATTTCCGCATTCCGAATTCCGCATTAATTTTTCGGCTCCACATACACCGTTTTATTCTTGACGTAAATCACCATTCCGGGCTTTGCGCCGGCGGGCTTGCTTACGTTTTTAACCGGGGTGTAGTCGACGGGAACGTTGGTGCTCTCCCTTGCCTTGCTGTGGTATGCGGCAAGGCGTGCCGCCTCAATGATCGCGGTGTCGCTTGCGGGCTTTCCGTCGCAGCGGATTATTACATGCGAGCCGTGGATATCTTTTGTGTGGAGCCAAATATCTGTTTTTGCGGCGGTTTTTAATGTAAGCTTGTCATTCTGACGGTTGTTTCTGCCCACAAGTATGGTAAATCCGTCCGAGGATGTGTATTCCCTCGGCGGAAGCTGCGTCAGCTTTGGCTGCTTGCCCTTTGGGCGGCGAAGATAGCCCTGCTCGGTCAGCTCCTCGCGTATCTGGCTGAGCTCGCGCTCGGTTTCGGCGCGGCTGAGGCTGTCGGCTACCGATTCAAGATACAAAAGCTCCGCCTTGCTTTTTTCTATCTGCCCGGTCAGTACCGTTTCGGCGGTTTTCGCCTTTTGGTAATCCTTGTAGTATTTTTGTGCATTAGCGGCAGGTGAAATAGCGGGGTTGAGTTTGATTTTTACAAGGGCGCTGTTTTCGTCGTAGAAGTTTTCTACTTCAACTTCGGAGGCTCCGCGCTCAATGCGGTACAGATTTGCGCGAAGCAGGTCTCCGAATATCCTGAGCTGTTCGCGGTTGCCGCACTGCGCAAGCTCTGTGCGCTGCTTGTTGATTTTGCGAGCCGTGCGGTCAATCAGGTTGCTCAGAAGTTTGTTGAGACTGTGGGATTTAACGCGCATTCTCTCTCGCGCGTCGCGCTCCTCAAAGAATTCGTCGACAGTCGCGGAATAACCTTCGGTCTGTTTGACCTCCGCGTAGCTTCCGTACTGCATTATGGGCATAAACGAGAAGTCCATCGGTCTGCCGTCCTCGCGGTAGACTATGCAGGGCTTGCCGCAGCAGCTTTCGGCATTGGCTTTAAAGTCGCCCAGCACCTCGATAAGCTTATCGTAATACATGCCCTGCAGGCGATTGGAAACTCCCTCGCCGACGCGGTATTCAAGCTCGCGGGCAACAATGGGGGAGATACCCTGAATAACGTTCATAAGCGCCTTTGACAGCACCGTTTCTCCCGGAAGCTTTTGCGCGGCAAGCGCGATTTCTTCGGGTAAAGCTTCAAGAATATTAAGCTTGTCCTGCGCCTCCGGAAGCTCGTAGCGGATATTCGGCAGCACAAAACGGCGGCTGCTCACGGTCAGGTCAACGCGTTTTAAGGCGTCGATAATAGTGTTCGTATCGCGGTTAATGACAATTATGTTGCTGTACATGCCCATTATCTCGCAGACGACGGTCAGCGTTTCAAGGTCGCCCAGCTCGTTTACGCATTCAAAATCAAGGAACAGCACGCGGTCGGTTTCGAGCTGGCGCACGCCGACAAGCTTTCCGCCGCCCAAACGCTTGCGCAGAAGCATACAGAACATCGGCGGCTGAGCCGGGTTTTCGGGCGTGTTTACGCAGAAATTGACGCGCGGCGAATTAGCCCTTGC
>CAZVSQ010000030.1:5176-10292 GCA_964629925.1 uncultured Ruminococcus sp. | reverse complement strand
CCGGGTTTTCGGGCGTGTTTACGCAGAAATTGACGCGCGGCGAATTAGCCCTTGCCGAGAGCAGCAGCTTTTTAATTCCGTCGCGGTTTCTAAGAATAAGCACAAGCTCGTCGCGGTTGGGCTGGTATATCTGATTTACACGCGCCCCGAGCGCCTCTTTTTCTATTTCATTTTTAATATGCCGTAAAAAAATTCCGTCTAAAGCCATTGTAACCTCTAAAAATATATTACTTGTGGTACTTACCGTTGGTGCTGATTTCAAACGCGCGGTAGATTTGTTCGGAAAGAATAACCCTCGCCATCTGGTGGGGAAATGTCATGCGGCTCATCGAAAGCCTCAGATCAGCGCGGCTTTTTACTTCATCGCTCATGCCGTAGCTGCCGCCTATGATGAAGTCTATTGTGCTTTTGCCGATAACCGCCGCGTTCGTAAGTGTTTTTGAAAGCTCCTCGCTCGAGATAAGCTTGCCCTCAATGCACATCGCGGCAACGTAATCCGAGGGCGATATTTTTTGCAGTATCCTTTTGCCCTCGGCGAGCAGCACCTCGTCTATCTGAGCTTGGTTCGGCGCGTTGCTCTTTATGCGTTCTTCGGCAAGCTCAATTATCTGAAACTTGCAGAACGCCCCGAGCCGCTTTGAGTATTCGGCTATGGCGTCGGTGAAGTATTTTTCTTTTATTTTGCCTATGCAGATAATGTTTACCTTCAGCATTAGAAAATCACGCTCTTTACGGTTGTAACAGCCGGAGCAATGTCCAGCGTGAAGTCGTTGTTGTATTTCATTCCGGCGCGTTCAAGCTCACACACCGATGTCCTAAGCGCCAGAGATGGGGTGTTGTTCTGCTCGCTTAAATGCCCCAGCATAAGGCGGAGCGTGCCGCAGTTTACAAGCTCAACAAGCTCGGCGGCGCACGCCTCATTTGAAAGGTGCCCTTTTTCGGACAAGATGCGCTTTTTCAGCAGATAGGGGTACGGCCCGGTTTTAAGCATTTCAATGTCGTGGTTCGATTCAAGCACCACAAAGTCGCTCTCGGCGGCAGCCATACGCACTCCGTCGGTCATAACTCCCATATCCGTGGCTATAAGCGCCGATTTGCCGTCGGGAGCCACCACCCTATAACAGCAGCTTTCAGCGGCGTCGTGCGGCGTGTTTATACGGCTTATCAGCATATCGCCAACTGCGACCTCGGTTTCGATGACATGGGTTTTGGTTATAGGGTCAAGCTTTCCGCTCATTTCAAGCGCTCGCAGAGTGCCCGCGCTCGCGTAAACGTCAAGGCGGTATTTCTTGGCAAGCACTCTTACCGCGGCGCAGTGGTCAATGTGCTCGTGAGTTATAAACAGGGCGCGCACACTGCTCATGTCAACTCCGTTTTGCGCCATGGCAAGCTCGATCTGCTTGCAGTTTTTGCCCGCGTCGATAAGCACACCCTCGCCGCCGGAGCCGATAAAATAGCTGTTGCCCTTGCTGCCGCTGAAAAGCGGGACCGCCTTTGCCAATGTCATCATTTCCTTTCGTAAATAACTCTCTTGATTATATCATATTACGCAGTCAATAGCAATGGAATGTTCCTTTATCGAGTTAAATTGATAAAAAATCATCTAAAAAACTATTGACAAACGGTTTTTATGGGGTTATAATGCATATAAACCGATGAGGAAGAGTGAGTAGGCTGTGCCACTTCTCTCAAAGAGAGCCGCAGACGGTGAAATTGCGGCAGAGAACACAGAGCCGAATGGACTTCCGAGGGCGAGCGGAAACGCGTTTTTGCGCGGAGTATGTAAGACGGAACAGGACTTTCCGTAACCAAAGGTCAGCGTATGTAAGTACGCGTTGAGAGGACGTTTTTTACGTCAAGCAGGGTGGCACCGCAGGATTTATCCTGTCCCGGCAATAGGCCGGGACAGGTTTTTTTATTTTAAATATCATTAAAGGAGAAATAGTTATGAAAGAAAACAAAATCCCCTACAAAACATATCTTGATGAAAGCGAAATCCCCACAAAATGGTACAATGTCCGCGCCGACATGAAAAACAAGCCCGCTCCGCTGCTCAATCCGGCTACTCACAAGCCCATGACAGCCGAAGAGCTTGCCCCCGTATTCTGCGACGAGCTTATCGCCCAGGAGCTTAACAACACCGACGCGTATATCGACATCCCCGAGGAGATCCAGGACTTCTACAAAATGTACCGTCCGTCTCCGCTTATCAGAGCTTATTTCCTTGAAAAAGCTCTCGATACCCCGGCAAAGATCTACTACAAATTCGAGGGCAACAACACCAGCGGCAGCCACAAGCTCAATTCCGCTATCGCTCAGGCTTACTACGCCAAAAAGCAGGGCTTAAAGGGCGTTACCACTGAAACAGGCGCAGGTCAGTGGGGCACGGCTCTTTCAATGGCTTGCTCTTACTTCGGACTTGACTGCAAGGTTTACATGGTAAAGGTTTCTTATGAGCAGAAGCCCTTCCGCCGCGAGGTCATGCGCACATACGGCGCTTCGGTAACTCCTTCGCCCAGCACTACTACAAATATCGGCAAAAAGATCCTTGCCGACCATCCCGGCACAACAGGCAGCCTTGGCTGCGCTATTTCCGAGGCTGTTGAGGTAGCAACCTCTACCGAGGGTTACCGCTATGTTCTGGGCAGCGTGCTCAACCAGGTTCTGCTCCACCAGAGCATTATCGGCCTTGAAACAAAAACAGCTCTTGACAAGCTCGGCGTAAAGCCCGACATCATCATCGGCTGCGCCGGCGGCGGTTCCAACCTGGGCGGACTTATCTCTCCGTTCATGGGCGAAAAGCTCAGAGGCGAGGCCGACTACAGGATCATTGCCGTTGAGCCCAAATCCTGCCCCAGCTTCACACGCGGCAAGTACGCTTACGACTTCTGCGACACCGGCATGGTATGTCCGCTCGCAAAGATGTACACACTCGGTTCGGGCTTCATTCCCTCAGCCAACCATGCGGGCGGTCTGCGCTATCACGGCATGAGCAGCGTTCTGTCACAGCTTTATGATGACGGCCTTATGGAGGCTACCTCGGTTGAGCAGACTTCCGTATTTGAGGCTGCCGAGCAGTTTGCGCGCGTTGAGGGCATTCTTCCCGCTCCCGAGTCAAGCCACGCGATCCGCGTCGCTATTGACGAGGCGCTCAAGTGCAAGGAGACAGGCGAGGAAAAGACCATCGTATTCGGCCTTACCGGCACAGGCTACTTCGATATGGTAGCTTACGAGAAGTTCAACAACGGCGAGATGTCGGATTACATTCCCACCGACGAAGAGATCGCCGAGAGCCTCTCTCATTTACCCAAGGTTGAGGAGTAATCAGCCTGAAAAACAGCTTATACGGGCGGCAGCGATGCCGCCCTTTTGTTTTTTTCGATTATGAAAAATTGCAAAAAATGTTGTTTTTTATACTTTACAAATATAACAGTATGGTTTATAATATCATTGTATAGATAACACAAAAAGTCAGATAAAAAATTTTAGATTTTTATTAAAAAACGGAGGGTAAGGTATGCTTTGTAATAACTGTCACAGCAGTAACGCGCCCGGAGCAAAGTTCTGCGCGGTGTGCGGCGCTTCTTTACAGGATGATTATAAGCAGGATTATCAGCAGGATCCTCAGCAGGATCCTCAGCACGGCTATCGCGAGGATAGCGAAAAAGCTTACAGCTATGACGACGGATTCAGCTCCAACCGCGGTCAGATGCCTGAGGAGCGCCACGACTATGAGTATTATCCCGATGATAACAATTACGGAAATAACAGCGGCTACGGAAACAACGCCTACGGCAATAACGCTTACGGAAACAACAACGGCTGGAACGGCGGTTATAACAATAACGGCTACAACGACTATAACAACAACGGTTACGGCGGCTACAATAGCGGCTATAACAATAACCCGGTCTACGGCTACAACAACTACGGCGGCTACGGTCAGCCTTCAACGCTAAGGCAAAATCAAAGGTCGGTAGGCGCTATCATTATCTATATGATAAGCGGCGTTATCGGTCTGCTCGGTATGCTGATGACTGTTTTGCCCAGCTTTGACAGCGTCAAGCTTCTCGGAAAATACAGTTCATACGCTTCTTCAAGCAGCGACCGCTATAACAATGTATTTGATATCGTAAAAAAATACTTCGACGGCAACGGCCTGACTAAATCGGACTCGCAGGTAACCGCTATCATCATTCTTGTGATGTTTATAACGCCGATGGTCTTCCAGCTTATTTGGGCTATACTCTCGTTCTGCCGCAGCAGGGGAGCGGGCGCGATAGGAATGGTAGGCTCAATAATTTATCTTTCCGTGGCGTCATACTGGATGCTTTTCCTGCGCAACGAGCTTGCCATAGGTAAATACTTCATCTCGGGACATACATCCAAGAGCCTCAGCGACAGCATAAAGGTGCTTGGCGTAAAATACTCGGACGCGGTCACTATCGTGCCGTATCTTATGGTGGTGTTCGGAGTTGCGGGAATAGTGTTCTCCGCTATACAAATCGCTAAGCGCGACAGAGTTAGATAGGTGGTCGGTATATGTCAGTTCAAAATAAAAAAAAGCAGAATAGTCAGCCGGAGGTAAAGCTGACGCGCGTTCAGAAGAACCTCCGCTTGGTTACCATGCTTAACATAATTCTCGGGCTGCTGAGTATTTTTATTCCGCTTATTCCCACTGCGTCGGTCGAAACCCCGGGCAACCGCACGGTGCTTTACAGTATGATGGGCGCGGTCAGCCATGACGTCGGCAATGAAACCTTCCGCGAGGACGCCTTCGCGCTGATAGTCGTGTTCGTAATAGCCGCAGTGTTAATGACGGTGGGCTGCATAAGCGCTTACAATCAGCTGCGCTCGGCAATGCTGTTTACAATGGCTTCATCGGTTCTATGCATTATATTTATGATAATGTGGTATCAGCTCGGCGACGCCGGAGCTGCCGGAGCAATGGCCGCTAAGCCCGCGTCGGACGTTTACGGAACCTCGGTTATTCCGGTTGTAATTATTCTCTTTGCTCTGGGAACCTTTGTTACCTCGGTAATGGCGCTTATTTACAACTCGATGGATGTCCCGAAAAAACAAGGTACTGTCAGCCGCTGAACGGCTGTAAATATAA
>CAZVSQ010000030.1:0-5166 GCA_964629925.1 uncultured Ruminococcus sp. | reverse complement strand
GAGATGTATTTATGTTCTGTCCAAAATGTGGAACACAAAACAACGACAACAACATCAACTGCGTTAATTGCGGCGCTCCTTTGAGCCCCAATCAGCAGCAGCAAGGCTATGCTCAGCCCCAGTACGGCTACGCTCAGCCCCAGTACGGCTATACTCAGCCTCAGCCGATGAATGCGCTTAACGGTCCCAAGCCCAACGCTCTTTATATCATAGCGGGCGTTATGGCGGCGCTTCAGGTGCTTATGTTCTTTTTGCCGCACCTTTCCTCAAAAGGCGGCAAGGTATTTATGCCGGTTCAGCTTTTCGGCGGAGCAAAGGCTCTGGACAGCATCGGAGCTAAGGACGCTTCAAGTATTGTCGGCGGATTTATGTTCTTCTTCGTTATTGTTGTTGGTCTTGAAATAGCATGGGCTATCCTGTCATTCCTGAAAAAAAGACCTGCCGGTATATTCGGCGTAGTCGCCAGCGCGGTCGGCTTCTTTGTTCACATGATTTGGATGATAGCAATGGGCGCGGCTTCAAGCCCCACCTATGTTACAATGATGCCTTTCCCGATATTCATGTTTTTCCTCTCGATTGCGGGAATCCCTGTTTCGATCGTTCAGATCGTAAAGAAAAAATATTATTGATTTGACACTTGAGAATAGATGATCTCAGGCGGTTTTCATCCGTTTGAAACGGCTTGAAAGCCGCCTTTGGATTTTAATAAAGGAGGGTTTTATATGTTTTGCGGAAAATGCGGAACACCAAATGATGACAACAATACAACCTGCGTTAATTGCGGCGCTCCGCTGCAGCGTGTTCAGCCTCAGCAGACTGAGTATGAGCAGCCCGTGCAGGCTCAGAATCAGCAGTACGGCTACGCTCAGCCCCAATACGGCTATGCTCAGCCTCAGTATGGCTACGCCCATCCCCAACAAGCGGATAAAATAATGACCGCCAAAAAGCCCAAGGTGCTGTATCTTATAGCGGGCATTATGGCGGCGATCGGTTTTATTCTGCCGTTTTTGCCCAGCTTTAAATATGACTCCGTATTTTATAATGTGTTCAATGTCGGCGGCAAGGTATTTAAAAAGACTTCGTTAAGTTTCCTCAGCAAATATAAGCAAACAACTTCCAGAAGCGTTGAAGTCAACGAGTCGTTTATGTACTTTTTCATTGTCGTAATGGCTGTTCTGGCGGCATGGGCGGTTCTTTCATTCTTAAGAAAAAGACCGGCGGGCATTTTCGGCGTAATAGCCGCTTCGCTTCTGGTAACGGCAGGAGCGCTTTGGTTTGTTATGATCGACGTATCTGTCAAGGGAGCGGTATACATTGAGGAAACGCCTGTTCCTATGCTGATGGTCATATTGGGAACAGCGGGTATTCCCGTTTCAATAGTTCAAATCGTAAAGAAAAAGTATTTGTAAAGGAGGACTTTATGTTTTGTGAAAAATGCGGAAAGCAAAACGCTGAAGGTGTAAATTTCTGCCTTTCATGCGGAGCGCCGATGAACGCGGAGCAGACAGCGCCCCAGACCCCGGCACAGCCCGTTTCATATCAGGGGTTTGTTCCGCCAAAGGGTAATCCGCTTGTCAAAAAAAGCAGAGTCACCGTTAAATCGTGGGTGTTTATGCTGATAAACGCGGCTTTCGGCTTGCTGGCTGTCGTTATGCCTACGCTGCCTTTCGGGTATGAGATCGCCGAAAAAGCTTCAAACAAAATCGTTCGCGATACATCGGGATATTTTAAAATAGTTTCAAGCACAACAAGCAACGGAGGCAAAAACTATGTAAATATCTTCACCGAGAAAAACTCATGGCTGTCGCTGAAATCCTCCCTTAACTCCAGCTTCAAGGGCATAGGCATTTTCCTTCTTATCATGGTTATCCTTTCCGCAGCCGCGATCGTCGCGGGTATTGTTCTGGCTATCCTCAAGCGCAAGGGCTCGGCGTTCTGCATTCTCGGCGGAAGCCTATATCCGTTCTTATATTCCTATGAAATTTTAAGGCTTACCATAAACAGAACTATCGTAAACCCCAACAGCAAATACGCCGACTACGGATACACCTCTTTGCCGTATATGATGATGTGGGTATGCATAGCCGCGATAGTCACCTCGGCGCTGTCGCTGAGTTTTTATAAAAAGCGTGATTTATAATCATTATTTAAGAAAGAAGGTATTTTATGTTTTGCGAAAAATGCGGAAACAATAACGACGACAACGCAAGGTTCTGCGCGGTGTGCGGAAATGTAATGGAGCCCCAGGCTCCCGTTCAGCAGGCAGCTCCTGATTATTCTTACAACGCCAAAAATTACGGCTACGGCGCTCCCTACAACAGCATTCAGCCTCAGACAGCAAAAAGAACAGTTACCAAGCCCACTCTGATTTTTATGATAATCAGCATGGTGTCAACGTTTTTAGCTGCGGTTCTGCCGCTTATCCCTCTTTATAAATCTGCCGATTTCGATTACAGTACTTATACAAAGGGCGACAGCAAGTATTATAACATCATAACCAACTTTACCCATTTCTTCACCAAAGAGTACGAGCATTCGCAGTCGTTCTATTCAAGCGTGCTTCAGTTTGTATTCCTGATCATGGTTTTCTGTTTGGTAGTGGCGGGAATCATCCTTTTCTTCTTGAAATTCAAGGCCTCTCCGGCTGTATTCCTCGCGGCTTCCGTAATAATGGTAGGAGAGATATACGCATACTTCTTCTCATGGTGGGGTGAGCTGCTCTTCATGGCTGACAGAGGTTCAACAGGATACGAGGCTACCATGACCATCGTGCCGCTGTTTGCCATGTTCTTAGCTATCATCGGCGTTGCTTCGTCGGCACTGACGCTTGCAAAATTCCGCAGAAAATAATGGTTCGTTAAAAAGAGCGTGCTTCGGCGCGCTTTTTTTCTTTATTTCGGGCTTTACTTTTTTCGCCCTTTGTTGTATAATATACGTTACGGATTGTGGAGCGGTATGTCCGCTTACAAAAAAAGGAGGGAACGACACAATGATCAGCGGCGCTGAAATCATGGTAAAATGTCTTGAAGCGGAGGGTGTTAAGGTCGTCTTCGGTTATCCCGGCGCAACGATTTGTCCCTTTTACGACAGTTTATATGATTCTTCGATAAAGCATGTTCTTGTCCGTCAGGAACAGAACGCGGCGCACGCGGCAAGCGGCTATTCGCGCTGCAGCGGATTGCCCGGCGTTTGTGTGGCTACCTCGGGTCCCGGAGCTACAAACCTTATCACGGGTATCGCCACCGCTTACGCGGATTCGGTTCCCATGATCGCCATTACCGGTCAGGTCAAAAGCGATCTGCTCGGCAGAGACGTTTTCCAGGAGGCTGACATTACCGGCGCGTGCGAGCCGTTTGTAAAGCACAGCTACCTTGTAAGCAGAACCGAGGACTTGCCCCGTATCTTCAAAGAGGCGTTCCATATCGCTTCAACGGGCAGAAAGGGACCTGTTTTGATCGATATTCCAATGGATATTCAGCAGAACGAGATCGAGAGCTTTGAATATCCCGAAACCGTAAATATTATCGGCTACAAGCCCAACACGCGCGGTCACGCCGTTCAGGTAAAGCGCGCTGTCGAGGCTATCAAAAACAGCCGCAGACCGCTTATCGTATCGGGCGGAGGTGTGCTCAGCTCGGGCGTAAAGCTCAAATTTCAGGCGTTTGCCGACAAAACAAGGATACCCGTTATCTCAACGATGATGGGTATAGGCGTAATGCCAAGCGACCATGAGATGTACCTCGGAATGCTCGGCACCCACGGAAAGCCCGTAGCTAACCGCGCTCTGCACGACGCCGATCTGGTGATCGTATGCGGCGCGCGCCTCGGCGACAGAGCCGTAGCGGCTCCCGACCAGATGAGCGAAAATACAACGGTCATTCACATCGACATCGACCCCGCCGAGATAGGCAAGAACGTTAAAACCGAAATCCCTATCGTTGGCGATATGAAAAACGTACTCAACATGCTGATCGACGAGATCGGCGATTATGTTGTTCCCAACCAGTGGCAGGAGACCGTAAAGGGCTGGAAAAAGAGCTTTTTCCGCACCGCTCCCAAGTTTGACGGCTATGTTGAGCCGCGCGCGCTTGTGGCTCAGCTCAGCTCAATGCTGCGGAGCAAGGCGATACTTGTTGCCGACGTAGGTCAGAACCAGATTTGGTGCGCCAATAACTTTATGATACGCGAGGGCAGGTTCCTCACCACGGGCGGCATGGGTACAATGGGCTACTCTATTCCCGCCGCGGTTGGCGTTAAATTCGCAAGACCGACGCGCGACGTTGTTGTTGTGTGCGGCGACGGAAGCTTCCAGATGAGTATGAACGAGCTTGCCACTATTGTAGGCAACAACCTCGCTATCAAAATAATCATCATGCGCAACCACCGTCTGGGCATGGTGCGCGAGCTTCAGGATTTTAATTACAACAAGCGCCATTCGGGCACTATCCTCAGCGGCGATCCCGATTTTCAGAAGCTTGCCGAGGCTTACGGCATAGACCACGCCGAGGCGAACTCAAACGAGGAAGCCGAGGAGATCATCAGGGGAATGGTGAAGTCGGACAAGCCGTTTATCCTTGTCTGCAACGTCTATCCCGACACTCCGTCGATATGAGGTGATGGAATGCAATATACATTATCAGTTTTGGTAGAGAACCACGCGGGCGTGCTCTCGAAGATATCGGGGCTGTTTTCGCGCCGCGGCTTCAACATCGACTCACTCGCGGTCGGCGTTACAAATAATCCCGATGTGTCAAGGATAACAATTGTTGCAAACGGCGACGAATATGTAGTTGAGCAGCTTGAAAAGCAGCTTAACAAGGTTATTCCCGTAATCAAGGTAAAGCGCCTTGCGGAGGGCGAGTTCATCAGCCGCGAGCTAATTCTCATTAAGGTTCACTGCGCCGCCTCAAAGCGCGCCGAAATCATCAAGACCGCCGAAATAATGCAGGCGAAGATAGTCGACGTAGCCCCCAGCTGCGTTACGGTGGAGTATTGCGAGTGCACCAACCGCGTCAATACGCTTATCGACTTGCTCAAGCCTTACGGCATACGCGAGATAGTGCGCACCGGCACAATAGCTATCGACAGAGGCAACACCGCATTGTCGGTATAAAATCAGATATTTGGCTGTAGGGGCGGGCATTGCCCGCCCGCAGGCTTGCCGCC
>CAZVSQ010000029.1:7999-13912 GCA_964629925.1 uncultured Ruminococcus sp. | reverse complement strand
CCGAGACAAATTATCAGTTCCAGCTTTTCCTCGCGGCGATCGTAAAGGCTGTTGACGAATATCAGGATCTTTTGAGAATTACAGTTGCCTCAGCCGGCAACGACCACAGACTCGGCGCGAACGAGGCACCTCCCGCTATCATCTCGATGTATCTCGGCGACGATCTGGACGCTCTGGTACGCTCCATCATCAGCGGAGACGACTACGAAAGCCACGGCAAGGAGCGCATGCATACAGGCGTTGACGTGCTTGCGGACTTTAAAAAGGACAATTCCGACCGCAACCGCACCTCGCCGTTTGCCTTTACCGGCAACAAATTTGAGTTCCGCGCTCTCGGTTCCGCGCTGAACATCGCGTGCCCCAACTACATGCTCAACACCATGGTCGCAGAGGAGCTCAGTCAGTTCTACGACGCGCTGAAAGAAGCCGACGACATGGAAGCGGCAATCAAGGCGTTCGTCAGGGAAACCCTCACCGCGCATCAAAGGATCATTTTCAACGGCGACAACTACTCGGACGAGTGGGTAAAGGAAGCCGAACGCAGAGGCCTTTATAATTTGAAGTCCCTGCCCGAGGCGCTCAGTCACTTTATGGACGAGAAGAACGTCAAGCTTTTTGTCAAGAACAATATCGTATCCGAGGACGAAATGCACGCTCGCTATGAGATCGACCTTGAAACCTACTGCAAGCAGCTCAACATTGAGGCGCTCACCATGGTCGACATGGCGAGAAAGAACATCACACCCGCCGTTTCGGCATTTGTACGCGAGCTGACAGACACGGCACTTGCCAAAAAGGCGCTGTCCGACTCGATTTCCGTTAATGTCGAGCTTGACCTCATCAACAGCCTGACCGAACAGCTTGAAAAGTTTGTATCGCTGACCGACGAGCTCGAAAATGAAACGCACGCGGCGGCGGCGATAGAGGACAATCAGGAAAAGGCGTTCGCGTACCGCAACAGGGTATTCGCCAAAATGGAAGCTCTGCGCGCTGTAGGCGACGAAATGGAGACTCGTACCTCGGCGGACTTCTGGCCGTATCCGAGCTACACCGATTTACTGTTCGGCGTATAAGCAACGTGACGGCAACATGACGGCAACGTGACGTTGCATCCAAAGCCGCCTTTGGAGAACTTGTAATTATATAAAACGTTTCTGCAACGGCGTGTCAGAACGCGAGAATAAACTTAAAGTATTTGCTAAACTTCGGTTGCGCGAATTGATTGTCGGCTCAGCCGACCGGCGCATCAAAACGCGGGAATAGAGGTATGGTTTTCGCTAAACGTCAATTGCGCGAAATGGTCGAGCGTCACGCTCGAGCGCCCTGCCCTCCCGCGGCAACAACGCTATCATCCGATAGGCTAACATATGACAACGCAACGGCGCGTTTTCCCTGTTTTGAGGAGACGTGTCGTTGTGTCATGTACAACATTTTTTTTGGAGTGATCAATATGAGTGAATCTGTAAGAAACTTAGTTACACAGATGACTAACGAGCAGCTGTTTGCCGTGTGGTTCCTTATAGGAGCCGCGTTGGTGTTCTGGATGCAGGCAGGCTTCGCTATGGTCGAGGCAGGCTTTACCAGAGCCAAAAACACCGGCAACATTATTATGAAAAACCTGATGGATTTCTGTATAGGAACCGTCACCTTCATTCTCATCGGCTTTGGCTTGCTGATGGGCGAGGATTTGGTAGGCTTGATCGGTAAGCCCGGCTTTGATATTTTTACCGCCTACTCCGAGTTCAATTTCTCAAACTTCGTATTCAACCTTGTGTTCTGCGCCACCACCGCCACCATCGTTTCGGGCGCGATGGCTGAACGCACCAAATTCCTTTCCTATTGCGTATATTCGGGCATTATTTCAGCTGTCATCTACCCGATCGAGGCGCACTGGATCTGGGGCGGCGGCTGGCTGAGCAACCTCGGCTTCCACGATTTCGCGGGCTCCTGCGCTATCCATATGGTCGGCGGTATCTCCGCTCTTATCGGCGCGAAGATCCTCGGAGCGCGTATCGGCAAGTTCAAGAAACAGAAGGACGGCAGCGTCAAGGTCGGCGCGTTCCCCGGTCATAATATCGCGCTCGGCGCACTGGGCGTGTTTATCCTCTGGCTGGGCTGGTACGGCTTTAACGGCGCTGCGGCGACCTCCGTTGAACAGCTCGGCTCGGTATTTCTGACAACTACCGTTGCCCCCGCTATTGCAACCGTTGTATGCATGATCTTCACTTGGATCAAATACGGCAAGCCTGACGTCAGCATGTGCCTGAACGCCTCTTTGGCAGGTCTTGTGGCCATCACCGCAGGCTGTGACGTTACCGACGCGCTCGGCGCTATCGTGATCGGCGCTGTTTCAGGTCTGCTTGTCTGCTTCGGCGTATGGCTGCTCGACTATAAGCTGCATATCGACGACCCTGTAGGCGCGGTCGCGGTTCATATGATGAACGGTATCTGGGGTACTCTTGCGGTCGGTCTTTTCGCAACCGACAGCGCTCCCGGCTATTCTATCGCAAATTCCTCCGGCAAAACGCTTACAGGTCTGTTTTACGGCGGCGGCTTTGAATTGATGGGCTTGCAGCTGCTCGGCTTTGCCTCCGTTGCAGGCTGGACGGCTGTAACGATGACATGCGTATTTTTCCTCATTAAAAAGATTTTCGGTCTGCGCGTTACCCGCGAGGAGGAAATGACAGGTCTTGACGCAACCGAGCACGGTATGCCCTCGGCTTACGCAGGTTTCAGTATGATTCCCGAATACGTTGAGGAAGGCGTTGCGGCTCCCGTTCTCGTCAGCGGAGATACGCCCGTTGCCGAGGCGATTCCGATAAAGAAGGTTCCTGTCTTTGATGAAGGCAAGCCGAAAATCAGCAAGGTTCAGATCGTATGCAAGGAAGCGCGTCTTGAAGCGCTGAAGAACGCGATGATGGAGATCGGCATCACGGGTATGACGGTAACGCACGTTCTCGGCTGCGGAACACAGAAGGGCAAGCCCGAATACTACCGCGGCGTACAGATCGAAGCTAACCTGCTGCCTAAGGTTCAGGTCGATATCGTCGTCTGCACCGTTCCCGTCGGCAAGGTGATCGAGGCCGCTAAAAAGACTCTATACACAGGCCACATCGGCGACGGCAAGATTTTCGTCTATGACGTGGAGGAAGTAGTAAAAGTCAGAACGGGTCAGACCGGTCTTGAAGCTATGGAAAACTTTGACTCTATCTGATACTGCAATATTATGCACAAAATAATTCACTAATTCCTATAGCTTATCAATATTTAAAGAGAAATTGCAGGATTTGGATATCAGTCCTGCAATTTCTCTTGACATTTTTTTAACAATAGCATATAATAAATAGGTATTATTTATCTTTATAAAGGAGAATCGTTATGTGTGGAATAGTTGGTTACGTCGGCCCGCGCGACTGCACGGACGTGCTTGTTTCGGCGCTGACAAAGCTTGAATACAGAGGCTATGACTCGGCAGGTATCGCCGTATTTGAAAACGGAAAGATCGCCGTTGCCAAAACAAAAGGCAGGCTAACCGATCTTACTGCAAAAATGGAACGCGAGGGCAAGCCTCACGGTCATGCCGGAATAGGCCACACGCGCTGGGCGACGCACGGCGAGCCGTCGGACGTCAACTCTCACCCTCACTCGGGCAGGCGCGTCACCATCGTCCACAACGGCATTATCGAAAATTACAAGCAGCTAAAGCAGTTTTTGATCGATAACGAGCGCGATGAGTTCCTGTCGGACACCGACACCGAGATCGTGGCTCAGCTGCTCGATTTCTACTACGACGGCAACCCTATCCGCTGCATCCGCAAGGTGCTGCATGAGCTTCGCGGCTCATTCGCGCTGGGTATCGTTTTTGCCGACCGCCCCGAAACCGTTTACGCGGTGCGCTGCGAAAGCCCGCTTATAGTCGCGCAGGGACACGGAGAGGTGTTTATCGCGTCCGATGTGCCGGCGGTTATCAAATATACGAAGGACTATTACCTTTTGGAGCAGGGTGAGATCGCTGTGCTGAAAAACGGCGGCGTGACCTTCTGCTCGCTCCACGGCAGAATGCTCGAAAAGGAGCTGCTGACAGCCGACTGGGACGAGGACAGCGCCGAAAAGGGCGGCTATCCGCACTACATGCTCAAGGAGATCCACGAACAGCCCACAGCCGTAAAAACAACTATCACACCTCGCATTGAGGACGGTCTGCCCGATCTCAGCGAGTGCGGGATCACCCCCGAAACGCTCAGGGAGTTTGAGAACATCTTTATCGTCGCCTGCGGAACCGCTATGCACGCGGGTATGGTCGGCAAATACGTCATTGAAAAGCTGGCGCGCGTGTCTGTTACCGTAGATATCGCGTCCGAGTTCCGCTACCGCGATCCGCTGCTGACAACGAAAGATCTGGTAATAATCATCAGTCAGTCGGGCGAGACCGCCGACAGCAAGGCTGTGCTGACTTTAGCAAAACAGACGGGCGCAAAAACACTTGCGATCGTCAACGTCAAAGGCAGCTCCATTGCAAGAGAAGCGGACATGGTCATCTACACCCACGCCGGTCCCGAAATCGCCGTTGCCTCTACAAAGGCGTATATGGTACAGCTCAGCGTTATGTACCTGCTTGCGTTTGAAATGGCTTTTGCAAAGGGCAGGATCGACGAAGAAAAATGCCGTAAGCTCACCGCTCAGCTCACAAAAATGCCGGAGGTAATTGAAAAAACAATCAACAGTGTGCTTGACAGGTGCCAGTATATCTCAACCAAGCTTATCACCGCCGACAGCCTGCTGTATATCGGCAGAGGGCTTGACTACGCGCTTTCGATGGAGGGCTCATTAAAGCTTAAGGAGATCAGCTACATCCACTCCGAGAGCTACGCGGCAGGCGAGCTGAAACACGGCACCATCTCCCTTATCACCGACGGTATGCCCGTTATCGCAGTCGCCACACAGAACACTTTGCTCGAAAAAACCGTTTCCAATATCAAAGAGGTAAAGGCGCGCGGCGCGATGACTATCGTCATCTGTGACGAAGAGGCCGATATTGATTCAGAGGCAGCGGATCACCTTGTACGCATCCCCAAATAAGCGAAATGCTGATGCCGATGGTGGCGACAGTGCCCATGCAGCTCCTCGCCTACTACACCTCGGTCAACAAGGGCAACGACGTTGACAAGCCGAGGAACCTCGCCAAGTCCGTAACAGTGGAATAAGCTTTTGTGTAAAACAATTTTCCGAAAGCAACAACAGGTTGCTTTTCATCTTAAAGCCTTTGTGATATAATACAATCACAGGAGGTGTTATTATGGACACAAAAGACGTACTATTTGAATTAAGAACAAAAAACGGTTTGTCGCAGGACGAGCTGGCAGAAAAGGTTTTTGTAACCCGTCAGGCGGTATCTCGCTGGGAGAACGGCGAAACCGTGCCGAATACCGAAACGCTCAAACTGCTTTCAAACCTGTTCAATGTTTCAATCAACACTTTGCTGGGCGCGCCGCGTCAGCTGATTTGCCAGTGCTGCGGAATGCCGCTCGAGGATGAAATCATAGGCAGAAATCAGGACGGTACTCTAAATGAAGATTACTGCAAGTGGTGCTATGCCGACGGAAACTACACCTACAGCGATATGGACGACCTTATAGACGTATGTATACCTCACATGATAAACGAGAGCTTTTCCGAGGAGCAGGCGCGCGCGTATATGCATGAGGTACTGCCAAAGCTCGACTACTGGAAAAGATACCGTGAGCTCGGCGGCGACGGACAGTTTGATGAGTTAAAGAAAAAGCTGATCGAAGAAATAAACGCCCTTAATATTGAGGGTATGCCCAAGGTCGAAAAGCTCAACGCGCTTGTCGGAAAGTACGTCAACCTTGAGTTTCCGCTTCCAAGCGGAGCTGCCGTAAAGTTTTTAAACGA
>CAZVSQ010000029.1:0-7989 GCA_964629925.1 uncultured Ruminococcus sp. | reverse complement strand
TCGGCAACCAGCTTCAATCCGAATTCGGCGGTGAGCGGTGCTTTGGCGTGCTTTGCAATATGGACTTTATCCTGATTTGCACCTACGGCGCTGACGGTAAAGATCCTGAGCTTGTGATGTATAAGAAAAGATAGAATACCCCTGTCAGACTACAAAGTTTATGTGTCTGACAGGGGTTTTATTGACTATGAAATCAGTTTTTTCTTTTGGGAGGAAGCGCAAAGTACATCGACAAGCCTATAAATCCCAAATAGAAAACCGGACGGATAATCAATGTTCTTAACTCGTTTGCCTCGGCGCCGATATCGTATACAACGAAAACTATCATTTCCAAAATCAAACAGCACAAAAACAGCAGCGCCGAAGACCAAGGAAGGAAAAAATCCGCTTTATGATATCGAGGACGGTTTTTGAGGATAACAGAATAATGAAAAAACAAAACAAACAGCGCTAAAAGCGTTAGAACATATATAACGCCATACAAAACAGTATACAGAGTTGAAACCTCAATATAATCGATCATTCTGGATAACAAACGCAGCTTCAGCAAAAACAGAACGATCAAAGATATAACCAAAGCGGTTTTTCTTATCACGATGACGCGAAGATCATTCACTTCGGACGTCCACATAAAAGCAGCAAGCACAGCGAAAATGAACGCCACAACAGCGCTGATGATCTGTCCGTCTACCGGCATTCCTCTGCCTTTGTCCCTGACAATAAGAAAAACGTTGTAAACAGAATACACCGCAAACAGCACACCGGTCAAAAAAATAACTATCCGCCTTACACTCAGTCTTTTTTTCATATTCCCACCCCCAAAACACAATGCGGCGTTTGTGATACACGCAAACGCCGCCTTACATAAGGTCAATCACACCTTGATCCTTTTAATACGTTAAAACCAAGACCCCGGACCCCTAAAGCTATTAAAGCTGCGGAAAGAATTATCCCTGGCTATGGAATATTCCGGTTCCGGATCATCAGGACTTTGGCCGGAGGTCGTAATAACGTCTTCTGCATCAAACTCGGTAATTATAAAGTTGTACGTTTGTATACAGTTTTCATTTGATGATCTCCTACACAAGTAAAAAAATTATTACGGTCGGAAAATCACGCGTCCCCAGCCTTCGTCGTCAGTGGGCGACTGCGTAGTTGTTTCGGCAGGCTGTTCACCTATAGGATACGGCGAATCCATTTCAGCCAGCCAGCGTTGTATCAACGTGGCGTCAGCGATATCCACAGTGCCGTTCCCATCAACATCTGCCGCCTGCTGCGAGTATCCGTCGGTTACCGGGAACTCTGCAACTTTCATTTGAATACAGGTTACGTCATTAATGTTTACAGTATTGTCGCTATTTGCATCACCGAGCATATTGCCGGCACCTAAAGAAGAATTGCGGGCTATAACACTTCCGGCGGCTGTAACCGTACCGGAAAGTATAAGAACGGTAACGCAAATAAAAACCGTCTTTAGTCTGCGCAGTTTAAAGGTCATTAAAATTCACCTCTGCGTTATCTATGATTTCCGGACTGTCGGGCACCGTTGAGGTCGGCTGAACAGAATTCTGTTCTGTACCCTGACTGTTATTGTTTTGGCTTGACTGAGTTTCGGCTTCTGATCTTTCAGTCTGCTCAGCCCGGGAATTGTCAGAGCTTTGATGTGAAGATGAGCTGTTGCCGGATGCTTGCGAGCCGCTGCTTGTATCCTTTTTAGATACCTGACTGCCGGTTTTTGCTTTGCTTGTTTCCGAATCTTGTTCACCGCCTGAGCCGGAGTCCGCACCGGTTGTCTGCGACGCTTCCTTTGCCTGTGAAGCAGATTGCTTGGTGCTGCTTTGAGAAGACGACGAGCTATTATCGTTTTTTTCACCGCAAGAGGAAAGCAACAGAGCTAAAACAACAGGCATTATCGCCAATAATATTTTAAGCTTAGACAAAACCTATCACCTTTGACAATCAATATACCAATAAAACAGCATTAACCAAAAATGAAACAACATAATATAATTAAACTAACATTTGATATATTTTACCATATCGCAGTCAAAATGTCAAGAATATTTGGACTTTTTGCTCCAAATATATCTTAAAGAATCTTTTCTTGCATTATACCGAAAAGCTCGCGGTTTGTGACAAAGCGAACGTCTTTTTCCTTTGATACTATATCAAACAACCGTTCAAGATGCTCATAGCAGCCAAGCTTTGTGCCGTAGTCGAGCTCGTAGCTGTGCCCCCACATAAAGAACACGGCGTCCTTCTCCCCTTTCGGAGCCTTGACGAACTCTTTTAACAGATCCTCGGCAAACGGATCGAGCTGCCAGCAGGTGGGCTGTACCATAAATTTTGAACTGTCAAACTCAAAGCCCTGAGGTCTTTGCAGATGACACACGCGCCTTGCGTAGCGTATTCCGCTGTTACGCAAGGCGCTTATCACATTTTCGTTAAAAGTGTCCTTCGGGAAGGCGTGGCCGACTATGCGGTAACCGAAAAGCTCCGACAACCTCTCAACGTCGAGCGTTATTTCCTCAAAAGCTTCGTCGGGCGTCAAGCCCGTCTGCACAAGATGATGGCTGCCGTGGCTTGCCACCTCGACATTCGGGTGAGAATACAGCTTTTTGGCGTCCGTCTTATTCAGAATAAAATGATCGATATATCCCCCGGGATTTGCTCCATCCTTAAAAGCCGCGCTTCTTCCTCTGCCGTCAATGAGCCTGATATAGCTCTTTTTCCCGAAAATGCCGCTGCTGAGGTTGAATGTGCCCTTTATTCCGTACTTTTCCATAAGAGCTATAACTCGGATATCCTGCTCGGTCCCGTCATCATACGAAACCGTAAAATACTTCTCTCCCATTTTTGCCTCTGCTTTTGGATCATCTGAGCGCGTTCTTCATTTTCTTTACATACTCGCCGATATACTTCGGGGCGTCCTTGCCGTACTGCTCAAGGAGCTTTACAATGGCTGAGCCGACAATAGCTCCGTCGGCTATATCCGCCATCTTTTTTGCCTGCTCGGGCGTTGAAATACCGAAACCAATCGCGCAGGGAACGTCGGTATTTTCGCGGATGATTTTTACGATGGACTGCAAATCGGTGTTTATCTCACTTCTTACTCCCGTAACGCCGAGGCTCGACACAAGATAGATAAAGCCGTCAGCCTCTTTTGCTATCATGCTTACGCGGTTTGCAGAGGTAGGCGCGATAAGCGAGATCAAATCAACGCCGTATTTGCGGCAAACCGGCAGGAATTCGTCCTTTTCCTCATATGGGATATCGGGAAGAATAAGTCCGTCGATACCGATTTCGGCGCAGGTCGAAATAAACCTTTCCGCGCCGTAGGAGAACACAACGTTCGCGTATGTCATAAACACCAGCGGAACCGTAACATCCTGACGCAGACCGCGCACAAACGAGAATATCATGTCGGTATTTACGCCGCCCTTGAGCGCGCGGATATTTGCTCCCTGGATCACGGGGCCTTCGGCTGTCGGGTCTGAGAACGGAATGCCAAGCTCAATTAAATCGGCTCCGTTTCTCACCGCCTCTCTTACAGCCTCGGCGGTTGTGAAAAGGTCGGGGTCGCCGCAGGTGATGAACGGGATGAATGCCTTGCCGTTTTTGAAAGCGTTTTTGATATTACTCATAAATATCCTCCCCTCTGTATCGCGCGATCGCCGCGCAGTCCTTGTCGCCTCTGCCCGAAACGGTTACTACAATAATTTTGTCCTTATCCATTTGCGGCGCAATTTTCATAGCGTGAGCCAGCGCGTGAGATGATTCGATAGCGGGGATTATTCCCTCGGTTTTAGAAAGGTATTCAAAAGCCTCTACCGCCTCGTCGTCGGTTATAGCCACATACTCGGCTCTGCCTATGTCGTAGAGGTGAGCGTGCTCGGGACCTACGCCGGGATAGTCAAGTCCTGCCGAAATGGAGTATACGGGAGCGATCTGACCGTTTTCGTCCTGGCAGAAATAGGACTTCATGCCGTGGAAAATGCCAAGTCTGCCTGTTGATATGGTAGCGGCTGTTTCAAAGGTGTCGATTCCCCTGCCTGCCGCCTCGCAGCCGATAAGGCGCACGCCCTCGTCGCCGATAAAGTTATAGAAGCTGCCGATAGCGTTGGAGCCGCCGCCTACGCAGGCAATAACCGCGTCGGGGAGTCTGCCTTCCTTTTCAAGCATTTGCTCCTTTATTTCCTTGGAGATGACAGCCTGGAAGTCGCGCACGATCGTCGGGAACGGGTGCGGTCCCATTACCGAGCCGAGGCAGTAGTGGGTGTCGGAAATACGTGTTGTCCACTCGCGCATAGCCTCGCTGACGGCGTCTTTAAGAGTAGCGGTTCCCGAAGTTACGGGAATTACCTCAGCGCCGAGGAGCCTCATTCTGTACACGTTAAGAGCCTGGCGCTTTGTGTCCTCCTCGCCCATGAAAACAACGCACTCCATGCCCATAAGAGCGGCGGCGGTAGCGGTGGCAACGCCGTGCTGCCCCGCGCCCGTTTCGGCGATAAGGCGGGTTTTGCCCATCTTTTTGGCAAGAAGCGCCTGACCGAGAACGTTGTTGATTTTATGCGCGCCGGTGTGGTTCAAGTCCTCGCGCTTTAAGTAAATCTTTGCGCCGCCCAGATCCTTTGTCATCTTCTCGGCGTAGTATAATCTTGACGGTCTGCCCGCGTAATCGTTGAGAAGCTCGGTGAGCTCACGGTTGAACTCGGGATCCGCTTTATAGTGATTGTAGGCTTGTTCAAGCTCGATAACGGCATTCATCAGCGTTTCGGGAATATACTGACCGCCGTGAACACCAAAGCGTCCGTTTGGATTTGTCATGCTGTTTCTTCCTTTCTTACTTCGGCAACGAATGCCGTCATTTTTTCGCTGTCCTTTACTCCTCCGGTTTCTACGCCCGTGCTGACGTCGACCGCGAACGGCTGCAGGTTTTTGACCGCCTCGGCGACATTTTCGGGGTTGAGCCCGCCAGCTAAGAAATACGGTCTTTTTATCTCTTTGAGCAGGCTCCAGTCGAAAGCCCTGCCCTCGCCCTTTCCGCCGTCGAGAAGAACGTAGTCGGCGCTCGACTGTTCGGCGCGCTTTACGTCGTCAATTGAGCGGATGACAAACGCCTTTATAATAGGCTTGTCGGTGATAGTGCGCAGCTTTTTTAGGTATTCCTCATCCTCGGAGCCGTGGAGCTGAACCACATCCACAATGCCGAGGTTCATCATCGAGGCGACCATATCGAGGTCGTCGTCAAGGAAAACGCCGACCGCTTTAATATCTGAATCCAATTTGCTTTTCAGCTCGGCAGCCTGCAAGTGACTTACGCGGCGCTTGCTTTTTTCGGCGAACACAAAGCCGATGTAGTCGGGATTATGGGCGTTTGCCGTTTCAATATCCTGTGTGCGTGACAGTCAGCACAGCTTTATATTAGTCATATTCTTCCTCTCAGTTCATTCAGCTTTTGCTTTTTGTCCTCCGCCTTCATCAGAGCTTCGCCGATAAGCACCGCGTCGGCTCCGATCTCGCGCAAAACTCTGACATCTTCGGCGGTTTTTACTCCGCTTTCGGATACAAAAATCATATCATTTGGTATTATGCTTCTCAGGCGGCGGCTGTTTTCGGAGTCCACCGTAAAATCCTTTAAGTTGCGGTTGTTTACGCCGATTATCCTCGCGCCGGACTGAATAGCCGCCTGTACCTCCGCCCCGTTATGAGCCTCTACAAGCGCCGACAGCCCCAGTTCGTCACATATGCCCCTGTACTCGCTGAGCTGCTTTTCGGAAAGAATTGCCGCTATCAGCAGCACAGCCGACGCGCCAAGCAGCTTTGCCTCGTAGATCATGTACTCGTCAACGGTGAAGTCCTTGCGCAGGCAGGGTATGCTGACATTTGAGGCGATCCGGCGCAGGTACTCGTCACTGCCCAGAAACCACTTCGGCTCGGTGAGCACGGATATGCAGTCGGCGCCGGCAGCCTCGTATTCCTTTGCGATTTGCAGATAAGGAAAATCGGGAGCTATCAAGCCCTTTGACGGCGACGCTTTTTTGCACTCGCAGATAAAAGCTATATCCTGCTTTTTGAGCGCTTTTTCAAAGGTGAAGTCACCCTTTGGAAGCTGTAAAGCCCGCATTCTTATTTCTTCTAAAGAATTTTTGCTCTTTGCCGCCTCTACCCTTTCACGGGCGTGAGCGGCGAGCTTGTCTAAAATATTCATCACTCATTCTCCGGGCGGTTGCTTACCTCGATAAGCTTTTCAAGCGTTTTAGCCGCCTTGCCGGAATCGATAAGCTCCGCAGCGAGCTTTACGCCGTCATTAAAGCTTTGAGCCTTGCCCGCGATATACAGCGCCGCGCCCGCGTTGAGCAGAACGGCATTGCGCTTGTGGCTTTTTTCGCCGTTGAGGATGTCGCGCGTTATTTGAGCGTTGTCCTGAGGCGACCCGCCCTTTAAATCGTCTTTTGAGCAGCGCTCAAAGCCGAAGTCCTCGGGCTTGATGACGTATGACTTGAACCATCCGTCCTTTATTTCACATACCTTTGTGGACGAGCTGAGAGAGATTTCATCGAGCTTGTCCTGACCGTATACGACCATTCCGCGCTTGATCCCAAGGCTGATAAGCACCTGAGCAAGCGGCTCAACAAGGTACTCGTCATAAACGCCCAGAAGCTGCATTGAGGGCGAGGCGGGATTAGTGAGCGGCCCCAAAATATTGAACACGGTTCTGAAGCCCAGTTCGCGGCGGATTGCTCCTACATATTTCATCGAGGTGTGGTATTTCTGCGCAAAGAAAAAGCACATTCCCACCTCATTCAAAAGCTCAACGCACCTTTCGGGGCTCTGGTTGATATTTACTCCGAGAGCCTCAAGGCAGTCGGCTGTACCGCTGTTTGAGGAAGCCGCGCGGTTGCCGTGCTTTGCAACCTTAACGCCGCCCGCCGCGGAAACGATTGCCGCGGTGGTAGAGATGTTGAAGCTCTTTGCATTGTCGCCGCCCGTGCCAACGATCTCCAGCACGTCCATGCCCGTTTCTACCTTTGTGGCGTGGTCGCGCATTGCGGCGGCGCAGCCCGCTATCTCGTCGGTCGTTTCCGCTTTGGCGCTCTTTGTTGACAGAGCGGAAAGGAAAGCCGCGTTCTGAGTGGGCGTGGTCTCGCCGTTCATTATCTCATTCATTACGGCGTAGGCTTCGTCATAAGTCAAGTCCTCTTTATTTACGATTTTTACGATTGCTTCTTTGATCATGGTAAACCTTCCTTTCTGTTACCCTTTTATGAAATTATATAACATTGTCTTTCCGTCGGGAGTCATTATGGATTCGGGATGGAACTGCACCCCGAAAACGGGATACTCATTATGCTGAACCGCCATAACCTCGCCGTCGGCAGTCTTTGCGGTAACGCGCAGACAGTCAGGGAGCGTTTTTTCATCAACAGCAAGAGAGTGATAGCGCGCGACCTTAGCCTGAGCCGGGCAATTCTTGAAGAGCGGACTGTTAACATCAAGCTCCGCTACGCTCTGCTTGCCGTGCATGAGCCGCTTTGCGTAGGTTACGGTCGCGCCGTATGCCGCGCAGATAGCCTGATGTCCCAGGCAAACGCCCAAAATTGGAATTTCACCGCCGAGCCGCTTTGCCGCTTCTATTATAACTCCCGCGTCCTCCGGTCTGCCGGGGCCGGGTGAGAGAATTATCCTGTCGGGCTTTAGGGCGCGTATCTCATCCACCGTAAGCTCGTCGTTGCGGATAACCTTTATGTCGGGATCTATTTCCCCTATCAGCTGATACAGGTTGTATGAAAAGCTGTCATAGTTGTCAATAAGTAAAATCATAACTCAGCCTCCTGCGCCAATTCAAGCGCGTGCAAGGATGACTTTGCCTTGTTGAGGCATTCCTCAAATTCCTTTTCGGGGTTTGAGTCGGCAACAATGCCCGCTCCGCTTCTGACAAAAACCTTGCCGTTCTTTTTGTAAGCGATACGGATCGCTATACAGGTG
>CAZVSQ010000028.1:0-14547 GCA_964629925.1 uncultured Ruminococcus sp. | reverse complement strand
TCAGGTCAAGGAGCTTAACGATATTATAAAGAAATACGACAGCGACGGTCTGCTTGTGGGCGAGGCGGCGTGTACAAACGACCTTATCGACATAACCTCGGTAGACTTTGCGACCGTTAACGCGATATCGATCATCGCAATTTTCATCATCATTGCTCTGGTAGAAAAGAGCATTTCGCTGCCTATTATTTTGGTATCGGTAATCGAACTGGCGATCTTTATAAACCTGGGACTTCCGCATTATTTGGGCGAGTCGCTTCCGTTCATCGCCCCGATATGTATAAGTACGATCCAGCTGGGCGCGACGGTCGACTACGCGATACTTATGACGACGCGATACAAAAAAGAGCGGTCGTCAGGCATAGAAAAACGCGAGGCGGTAAAAATAGCGCTTCAAACCTCGATCCCGTCGGTGCTCGTCAGCGCGATGGGACTGTTTGCGGCTACGGTCGGCGTAGCGGTTTACTCCGACGTCGACATGATCGGCTCGCTGTGCGCGCTTATGGCTCGCGGCGCTATCATCAGCATGCTCTGCGTAGTGATCTTCCTGCCCGCGCTGTTTATGCTGTTTGACAAGTTTATCGGAGTTACAACAATTGGATTCAGACCAAAAAAGAAATCACCTGAAAAGTCGGAGGGATAACAATATGAAAAAGCAACACGAAATCAAAAAATACATGCCCCGCGTTCTTGCGGTCGGCATGAGCCTTACAATCATGTGCAGCACCGTAGGCGTAACCGCTTACTCCGCCGGCGCCGATCAAAACAAGCCGTCAGCCGCACAGACAACGGACGGTAAATCAACCGCCGAGAACACAAAGGGCGCTTCCGACAGCAAGCGCTTTTCAAAGGAAGAAACCGTTTATGTAATAGCGGGCGCCGACGGTTCGCCTCAAAAGGTCATCGTCAGCGACTGGGTAAAGAACCCTCAAAAGGCTGATAAAATAAAGGATAAGTCAAACCTCACCGACATTGAAAACGTAAAGGGCGACGAAACCTATACCATCGACGAAAACAAAATGCTCGAGTGGGGCGCAAACGGACAGGACATCTACTACAAGGGCAAGTCAAACGAGCAGCTGCCCGTAGGCGTTTCGATCCGGTACACGCTCGACGGCAAACCCGTAGCTCCCAAAGACCTCACCGGCAAAAGCGGTAAGCTGAAGATGACCTTCACTTACACCAACCGCCAGTATGAAGAAGTAAAAATCGGCGATAAAAAAGAGAAAATCTACGTTCCTTTTGTTATCCTCACGGGCATGATGCTCGATAACGAAAAGTTCACCAACGTCGACGTATCAAACGGCAAGGTGATCAACGACGGCAGTCACACCTATGTAGCAGGCTTTGCGCTTCCTGGACTTAACGAAAGCCTGGCGCTCGGCGATAAGCTCGACCTTCCCTCAACCGTTGAGATCACCGCCGACGTAACGGACTTTGAGCTTGCCACTACCCTTACCGTAGCCACAAACGAAGTATTCAACGACATCGACACCTCTAAATTTGACGGAGAGATCGACACCCTGAAGAAAAAGCTCAAGGAAATGACCGACGGCGTAAATCAGCTTGCCGACGGCACCTCGCAGCTTTACAAGGGGCTTAGCACCCTGCTTGACAAATCCGGCGAACTGATCGACGGCGTAAACCAGCTTTACAACGGAGCCGATCAGCTTCAAAGCGGCGCGGCTTCACTCGACAGCGGAGCGGGCACCCTCGCAGACGGCGCTTCGGCTCTTGACGGCGGCGTTTCAAAGCTGCAAAGCGGAGCGACCGCTCTTGACAGCGGTGCGGGCGACCTCAGCAACGGAGCCTCAACGCTCGACGGCGGCGTAGCCACACTGAAATATTACATCGGCGAGCTTGCGGGCGGTCTTGATCAGATCTCCTCAAACAGCGCTCAGCTCAGGGGCGGCGCAGCACAGGTGTTCAAGACCTTCCTGTCAGAAGCCGACAAGCAGATAGCGGCAGCGGGACTTCAGGCAGAACCCCTTACGATCGAAAACTACGCTTCTGTACTTGACGCGCTCATCGGTCAGCTCAGCGAGGAAAACGTGACAAAGCTCGCCACCGATACAGCCTACAAAACCGTAAGCTCAACGGTAGAGAGCCAGCGCGAGCTGATCCGCCAGTCGGTTGAGGCGGCTGTCAGAACTCAGGTCACAAACGGCGTTTTAGCGGCAGCCGGCTTGGGCATGGACAGCGATTCATACGACGCTGCGGTCGCGGCAGGCCAGATCCCCGACGAGGTACAGCTTCAGGTAAGCAAGGGAATTGCCGCCCAGATGGCAGGCATGTCCTCAACTATCGACGGCACGGTCGAGGCAAAAATCACCGAGGCGATCGAGAGCAACATGCAGGGCGAGCAGGTCCGGACTCAGATAGCCCAGGCTGTTCAGCAGGCAGCAGGCGGCAGAGAGGCACTTAAGGCGCTTAAGGCTCAGCTTGACAGCTACAACCAGTTCTATAACGGCGTTCTCAGCTATACAAGCGGCGTCGACAAAGCGAACGGCGGCGCAAGAGAAATCTTCAACAACACCATCACCTTAAAGAACGGCACGGCTGACCTTGCGAGCGGCGCGGGCGACCTTAAGGACGGCACAAGCCAAATCAAGAGCGGAACCTCCGAATTAAAAAACGGCTCCTCACAGCTCAAGAGCGGTTCCTCGCAGCTTAAGGCAGGCGCAAGTCAGCTGCATTCGGGCGCAGCACAGCTCTTCAACGGCATCAAATCGCTCAAAAACGGCGCGGGCGCGCTCATTGACGGCGTTACCCAGCTTAAGGACGGCTCGCAGAAGCTCGACGAAGGCATGCAGAAGTTCAAGAAGGAAGGCGCCGACGCGATAGTTAAGGCGGTCAACGGCGACTTAAAGGGACTTGCCGACAGGTTCAAGGCTCTTATCTCGGTATCTAAGAACTACAAGTCATTCAGCGGCGTTTCAGACGATATGGACGGCAAGGTAGACTTCATCTTTAAGACCGATTCAATCAGCACCGACAAATCGAGCGACAAATAAGCAGCGTGACGCTGCACCCGATCTCGCTTTTGGAAAGCTCCCTTTTAACAGAAACACCTGTGAAACGGCGAGGTAAAAATGAAGAAGTTTTCTAAACAGAAAAAACTAATAAGAACACAAAGGCGGCTCAAAATCGGCATTGATTTTTGAGCCGCCTTTTTTGAATTGACTTACACAATCAGGTGTGCTATACTATTATTATCAAAAAACAAGCGAGGTGAGATATGTGACAAACGGCGATAGTTACGGGCCCGGCGGGCGCAGGCAGTATATTTTTGTAAGCGTGAGCAGGCAAGGCTTTGCCGTGCGTTGCGTTCTCACGCCCTGATTTAGTACACTGTCTGCCCCTGTGTGATATCACTCAGGGGTTTTTTGCGCCTTATAAGCCCCTTTCTATCCGAGATAATATCTGTTTAGGAGGGATATACATGATAAATGAAATCATTACAGTAACCGCTGATAAAGAAGCCGCGGCAGTGAGGCCCGACTACGAAAGCGAAATAATAAGCATTATCCGCAGCAAATCATCGCCAAAGGCCGCACAGACCAAGCTTGAGGACTACCACGGCAGCGACATAGCTCAGGCAATCGACTCCCTTACGCTTCAGGAGCGCAAAAAGCTTTGCCGCATCTGTTCGCCTGTTATGCTGGCTGAGGCTCTTGAACACCTTGAGGAAGAAAAGGCCGCGGATTTTTTCAGCGAGCTTGACGTAAAAAAGGCGGCAGATGTTGTAGAGGAGCTCGACACCGACACCGCCGCGAATATTCTTCATACAATCGAAAAGCAAAGGCGCGAGCTTATTATCGAGGCTTTGCCCGCCGACGTCCGCCGCGACGTGCGTCTGCTCGCCTCCTTTGACGCGGACGAGATCGGCAGCAAAATGACCACCGACTGTATCGTTATCCGCGAAAATCTCAGTGTTCCCGAGGCTATGGCGGAACTTGTACGTCAGGCAAAGGAAAACGACAACATAGCGACCGTTTTTGTTGTTGACGGGGACGACGAGTTCTACGGCGCAATCGAGCTGCGCGACTTGCTGACCGCCAAAAAGACGGTTCCGCTCGACGACCTTATCCTCACCTCTTTCCCCTACGTTTACGCTCACGAGAGTATTGACGACTGTTTGGAGGATTTGAAGGATTATTCCGAGGCGTTTATTCCCGTGCTCGATAACGGCAACCGCTTTTTGGGAATAATCACTTCTCAGAGCATTGTTGAGGTAGTTGACGAGGAAATGGGCGAGGACTATGCAAAACTGGCAGGTCTTATTGCAGAGGAGGACTTGAAGGAGCCTTTGCTGCGCAGCATGAAAAAGCGCCTTCCGTGGCTTTTTATCCTGCTGGGGCTCGGCTTGGTGGTATCCTCGGTAGTCGGCGTGTTTGAAAGCGTAGTGTCGCAGCTTACGATGATAATGGCGTTCCAGTCGCTTATCCTCGACATGGCAGGTAACGTAGGAACGCAGTCGCTGGCTGTCACCATCCGCGTGCTGACCGACGAAAACCTGACCTTCGGGCAAAAAATGCATCTGGTAGTCAAGGAAACCCGCGTAGGATTTTTCAACGGCGTTATCCTCGGAGTTATTTCCATTATCTTTGTCGGCTTATTTATATGGCTGATAAAGCAAAAGGACTTTGTTTTCTCCTTTTCGGTTTCCGGCTGTATCGGGATTTCTCTGCTGCTCGCAATGGCGGTATCAAGCGCCATAGGCACGCTTATTCCGCTGTTTTTCAAGAAAATAAAGGTAGACCCGGCGGTCGCGTCCGGTCCGCTTATCACCACCATAAACGACCTTGTAGCGGTTGTGACCTACTACGGCTTAAGCGGCTTGCTACTTATAAACCTTATGAATTTCAGCTCATAAGTTTGGAGATACCGTATGAAAAAAATACTGTTTGTATGCCACGGCAATATATGCCGCAGCCCCATGGCTGAGTTTGTGATGAAGCGCCTTGTCAGGGAGCGCGGAATTGAGCACGATTTTATTATTGAGTCCGCCGCCACCAGCCGCGAGGAACTGGGCAATCCGGTTTATCCGCCCGCGCGCCGAATGCTCGCACGACACGGGATATCATGCAGCGGAAAAACCGCTGTTCAGATGACAAAAAGCGACTACGATAAATACGATTATATAGTTGCTATGGATTCCATGAACGTGCGCAACATTATGCGCATCATCGGCAGCGACACTAAAAGCAAGGTGTCGATGCTGCTTGATTTTACCGATCATCCGCGCAGCGTAGCCGACCCCTGGTACACGGGCGATTTTGACTCGACCTACAGCGACGTAACCGAGGGCTGTCAAGCCCTGTTGAATACAATAATATCAAGCTAAAAAGGAGCGTGACGCTCCACCCAAGCCCGCCTATCAAAATGTCCCTTTTCTAACGCGTTCATCAACGGCGGGGTTATAAGTTTCCTATAGAGTAAAAATGGAGCCTCACGGCTCCTTTTTCGGTTTAAGATGTATAATTACCAGTTCTCTCGGATTATTCCAGCGCGGCATGGCAATAGTATTTGAGCAGCCCGCCGACACCACCAAGCGGTTATGGAAAACTCCGCTGTCGTATTTTGGGAAGAATCCGCTCCTTGACGACAGCACGCCCTTGCCGAACAGCTTAAACTGTCCTCCGTGGTTATGCCCCGCAAGCGTAAGGTCGATATCCTTTGCTTCGATCATTTCATCGAAATATTCCGGCGCGTGGCACAGCAGCAGCTTAAAGCCCGGCTTTTTTGAGAACTCCTCAAGCCTGCTTTCATCGGGAGAAAATGACAAACCGCCTATATTGATATCAATGCCGCGAACCGTCGCGCAGACGTCGGCATTGTCCAGCAAAAATATGCCGTTGCCGCGCAGCACCGCAAGGTCGTCATCGCTGAGCTTTTCATCGTGATTTCCCAAGCTGATAAACACAGGCGCAAGCTTTGAGGCTTCTGTCAGAAATCGGTATGTCGCCGCTGTATCGGCGCTGTTGTTTTTGCCGAATACACGCATAAGAAAATAATTAGCGTAATAAGCCGCCCCTTTTGCGGCGCTTATAAAAATATTCTTTTTAGGTTTTGTTTCGGTTTTTACTTCGTCGTAACGCTCAAAGGTATCCCCCGCTATTAAAATCAAATCAGGCTTTGACTTTTTAAGCAGCTCAAGAATATCGTCGCTTTTTCGCTCGTGAATATCCGAAACAAGCGCCAAGTCCAGCGGTATTTTTAATTTGGAAACCGACAGACTGTACTCTGTCAATACGGCTTTTTTTGACATTTTATCGCTCCGTCTTTATGATATATATGCGCCTTTAATATTCTATGAAGCGGCGCGCGCAAGCAGAACAAGGTCGCGGTTGTCAACAGCTCCGTCATCGTTCATATCGGCGGCTTTTCTTTCACTTGCGGAAAAACATACGCTGCCGATCATACTTTTCATCAGCGTCCGCACGTCCTTGCTCGTCACCGACGAAGTGCCGTCAACATCGCCCCTTACGGCGATTTCACCTGTTTTTCCGCCCAAAGCCGCCCTGTCGCCTGTCCTGAGCTTGCCGGAGGTCAGCTCGGTGTTGTCTTTTCTGCGCAGGACTATCCCGGGGTATTTATCCTTAAGCTCTTTTACGGTAGTCCCCTGAGCGCAGACGATCATATCCGCAAGCGTTACGGGTTGAGGGGAGCCGGAGCCTTCCGATTTTTCGGAAATATCTTTTATTACGCAGGAACAGTCATTTTTGAGCGCCGCGTATCTGCCGCCTGCCGCGGCAATAAGCATGTCGCTGTCGCTCTTGACGGTGCTTCCGTTAAGCTTCAGCGCGAGCTTTGAACCCACATACTCAGTGCCGCCCGATAAGCTTACGAGCGTCAGCCCCTGAGTATAAACATATCCGCGTCCGCCGTCGGTCACTTTGCCGTCATCGGGTATTTGACAGCAATAAGATTTTCCGCCCTTTGACAGCCTGTAAACCCTCCTGTCATTGGTGAGCGCGTAGGCTCGGCTGTCGTTTACAAAAAGCTGCCTTACGTCGGAATCAAGGCGGTAGGTGTACGTTGAATTTTCCGCAAAGCCCGAAACATAAGAAACCCCGTTTTCGACTATTATCAAAAACACCTCGCCGTCGGCATAGGCTACCGACGAAAACATAACGCTTTTGCCGCTGACTATATCGCGGCAAGTCAGTCTGCCGCTGTTTACGTTAAGCACAGCCGCGCCGTAGCTTTCGTACCCTGTTTTATATAAGGCACAGAGGTTTTGCTCATCATGGCAGACCGCCAATACCGCGCCCGGAACGGTTGCCCACTTTACGGAGGCGTTTGGAACAGCCCTTGCCGAGCAAACGGTTTTATCATACAACCCGTAAAAATAAGCAGAAGAGCTTCCGCTGTACGCAAAAACTTTCCTGCACGCTTTCAGTTCATCAAATTTTACGCTGTCATCCGCGCGCGCGAACACCGCGGAAGCGACAAGCAGGGCGAGAACAGTCAAACACGATAATGTGCGCTTAAACATTTCTCCACCCCCTTTTTTATGATTATTATATCATGGATTTTGCCGAAAATCTACTGTATTTTGCAGTTTTTCGACATTAATTGAAATTTGTAAATTGTGGTGATATAATTTGTAAAAGGATATTATTCAGCAAGAACGGAGAAAACCAATGAAGATAACAGTATTGACCGAAAACACGACCTGCAAAAACCTGCCCGTCGAGCACGGCCTGAGCCTGTACATTGAAACAAACGGACATACCGTTTTATTCGACACGGGGCAAACGCCTTTATTCGCCGAGAACGCCAAAACTCTTGGTGTTGACCTGAGCCGCGTCGACATCGCCGTGCTGTCACACGGCCACTACGACCACGGCGGCGGACTTGCGGCCTTTCTGGATATCAACCGCAAGGCGCCCGTATATCTTGACCGCCACGCCTTTGAGGAGCACTACAACGGCGAAAGGTACATAGGGCTCGACAAAGCCCTGATTGGCAGTCCGAGGTTCGTTTTCACAAGCGGCATAACAAAAATCGCGGACGGACTGACGCTTTACGACTGCGCCGAACGCGAAAAGCTTGTTGATTTAGGCTCCTTCGGACTTAATATGAAGCAGGACGGCAGGCTTGTGCCCGACGATTTCCGCCACGAGCATTATCTTCTTGTTGAGGAGAACGGCAAAAGGATCCTGATAAGCGGCTGCTCTCACAGGGGCATAATAAATATCGCCGAATGGTTCAAGCCCGACGTGCTTGTCGGCGGCTTTCACTTCAACAAGCTGCCGCTCGATAAAACGCTTCGGGGCTGCGCCGAAAGGCTTGACGCACTCGGCACGGTATACTACACCTGCCATTGCACAGGCACGGCGCAGTATGAGTACATGAAGCGCTATATGAAAAACCTGAACTACATCTCAACCGGAGATGTTGTTGAAATATAAAAAGCATCCTATAAAGTTAAGAATGCAGGCGCGAAATCCGCGCCTGCACTTTTTATTTATCCGCCTGAAGCGTTATTTCGATTTCGTAGTCCTTGCCGTCGGTGGGACGGTAGAATTTCAGCTTTACCTTGTCGCCGTCGCTGTGCTTCTCAAGCACCTGATAAATCTCGGAGAAGGATGTGATTTTGCTGTCGTCAAGGGCGGTTATGATATCGCCTTTTGTCAAGTCGGTGTTGTCGCAGGGGCCTCCGCTCTGGATAATCTGAACCTGAATGCCCTGTGGAACATCATAGTACTGAGCCTCGGCGGCGGTGATAGCCGCGCCTGAAATGCCGATTTTTACTCTGCCGTCGACATAGCCGTACTTCATCAGCTTATCGATAATTTCCTTGACCTGGGTCGACGGAATGCAGAAGCCCATTCCCTCGTATTTTTCGTCGACGATTTTTGCCGACGCAACGCCGATGACCTGACCGTACACATTAACGGCGGGGCCGCCCGAGTTGCCGGGGTTTATCGCCGCGTCGGTCTGGATGTACTTAACAAGGCTCTTGCTTGAGGCGTCGCGGTTGATTGCCGAAACAACGCCCTTAGTCATTGAGTTTTTATACTCGATTCCGCCCGGGTTACCGATGATGATGATATCCTCGCCGAGCTTTATCTGATCGGAGTTGCCGAAGCTTGCGGCTTTTAAGCCCTTTGCGTCAACAAGCTTCAAAAGCGCGATATCCGTGCGCGAGTCAAAGCCCACAACGCCTGCCGTGTATTCCTTGTCGTCGGAGGTGACGACCTTTAAGGCGTAGGCGGTCTTGCTGTTGCCTACAACGTGAGCGTTTGTTATTATGTAGCCGTCTGAGGACAGGATGATTCCGCTGCCCTGCGAGTCGGGATTTGCGCTGTTTTCGGCGCTGCCGCTGTAGCAAAGTACCGAAACGACCGAATCGGACGCCTGATTGAACGCGTATTCGGCGCCGTAGCTCTTGTTTGTTTCGGCGTCGTCGGGCTTGTCGCCGAGCGTCATACCCTTGTAGTTTTTATCGGTTTTATCGGAGAAATCACTCTCGTCGTGAGCCGCGGGCGCGGTCGTTGACGGAGTGTCGGGATAAGTAAACGGAATGTTTTTGTTCCCGCCCGAACCGCCGTTTCCGTCGTCTGGCACGGTAAAGAATGAGAACGGATTATCGGCATTATTATCGCTCTTTTTGTTTTTGTCCGTCTGATAAATCGTATAGCCCACGATCCCGAACAGGCTTGCCGCAAGCAAAACACCCAGAACAACTATAACAACAATAAGCGACCTGTTGGCTTTAGGCTTTTCGGCAGCGGGAGCGCTGAACGGAGCAGACTCCTGAGGTACTGCCGGAGGATAGGGAGGCTGCGGAGGATAATAGGGCATTGGCGGCTGAGCGTAATAGCCCTGAACAGCCGGCTGCTGGGGCTGTGGGGGCTGCTGAGATGGCTCGGGCGCGCCCGCAAAGCCGTTGTCGGAATATACCGCGGTGTGCCTTATGGGGTTAAAGCCGCTGTCGCCGCTTGGCTGTTCCCGATTTTCCTGATTTACAAGCGGCCTTTGCGGCTCAAAGTCAAGCGCTTCCTCGCCGCTAAAATCTTCGGGCGCGGCTTCTTCCGCATTCTTTTTTTCGGTAAGCGGCTTTTGCGGTTCAAAGCCGTAATAGTTTTCAAACTGATTGTCCATATAATACTCCTATAAGTAAATATTACTTACTCATTATACCCCGAAATTCTTTTAAAAGCAACCGAAAAAGCGGCTTGTTGTGTGATGATTAACTGAAAATTTTACTTTGTATCACTTTTTTGCAAGTTTTTCCAAAAACTTTCCCGAAAAGCCTTTTAATCCTCGGCATTTTATTGTATAATAATGTTAAATCAACAGAGGGGACGCTTATCTGTTGAAATATCTTGAAAAGGAAGATGAATTATGCCATTAGTAAACGCAAAAGAAATGCTCACCAAAGCAAAGGCGGGCCACTATGCAGTAGGCCAGTTCAACATCAACAACCTTGAGTGGACAAAGTCCATCCTGCTCACCGCTCAGGAGCTCAACTCTCCCGTAATTCTCGGTGTATCCGAGGGCGCAGGCAAATATATGTGCGGCTACAAAACCGTAGTAGGCATGGTTACCGCTATGCTTGAGGAACTCAACATCACCGTACCCGTTGCCCTTCACCTTGACCACGGCTCCTACGAGGGCGCAAAGAAGTGCATCGAGGCAGGCTTCAGCTCGATCATGTTCGACGGCTCTCACTATCCCATCGACGAGAACGTTGAAAAGACAAAGGAGCTTGTAGCTACCTGTAACGAGCTCGGTCTTTCGATCGAGGCTGAGGTAGGCTCTATCGGCGGCGAGGAAGACGGCGTTATCGGTGCCGGCGAATGCGCTGATCCTCAGGAATGCAAAATGGTCGCTGACCTCGGCGTAACAATGCTTGCGGCAGGTATCGGCAACATCCACGGCAAGTATCCCGAAAACTGGCAGGGACTCAGCTTTGAGACTCTCGACGCTATCCAGCAGCTCACAGGCGACATGCCTCTTGTTCTTCACGGCGGCACAGGTATTCCCGCTGACATGATCAAGAAGGCTATTGAGCTGGGCGTTTCAAAAATCAACGTAAACACCGAGTGCCAGCTTGCTTTCGCCGCTGCTACAAGAAAGTACATCGAAGAAGGCAAGGATCTGCAGGGCAAGGGCTTCGACCCCAGAAAGCTCCTCGCTCCCGGCGCAGAGGCTATCAAGGCAACCGTAAAAGAGAAGATGGAGCTCTTCGGTTCGGTTGGCAAGGCTTAATAATTTTATACCATACAGCAAGAGGCTGCCGAAATCGGCAGCCTCTTGTTTATGCTTTATTCAATTTACGTTCTTAAGTCTCGTAAGTACACATCGGTACATCCGGGTATTCCTCGCCCGAGGTGGTTATTACATCTTCCGCGTCAAATTCGGTTATATCTAGCAGGGTTCTTTCGTAATCCAACATATATTGATCCTCCGTTTTATTTAAAATACTCGTTTGCAGCCTGATTATACCAATACATTGCCATAACAAGGTTTCTTCTGTTTGTCTTTTTTTCCGAGCTCCAGCTTCTTTCATAAGCGGCATATTTGTCATTCAGAACATCTATTGCATAGTTAAGAGCCGAAAAATAATAAGTTTTCGCGCCGATCGTGAAGGCTTGGAGCTTGTCGAGTTTGGCGGCCGCTATGTCGCTGTATTCAATAGATACATAGGGCAGCTTGCTCTCATCGAACTGCGCTTTAACGTTATCATATTTTCCCTGATCGCTTATGAGATAATAGTGTCTGAGCGTGGATTTTGTCAGGTATTCATCCGATGACTTGCAATACTTCAGACCGAAGTCGGATGTTCCCGAAGCCATATTGCTCGCGGTTTTTCCCGCGTTTTCTTTTTCGGCGCTGATAGCCGCCTGCATGTCGCCCACAGTTACGTTAGTCATGGTATAGCCCTTGACGTCCTTGTTTGCCAAGTCGCCGGGGATGATATCGAACATCTTCTGAGCCTTTGCGCCGTAGTCGAGCAGTTTCTTCGCAAGGTCAACAAGGGTTTCGGAATACTTTGAGGGATTGTTGATAATAGTCATTCCGTAGTCGCGCACGCTGTAGATTTCGGATTCGGTGTAATCCTTTGCACCGGCAACAATTCCGTCAGCCTTGATTTTGCACGCCATTTCGGCAGCGGCAACGTTACACTTGATTTTAAAGTATCCCTTGTCCTCATCATAATAACGCGAGGCGTTGCTTTTGCTGAGAGTAAAGTTGTCTTTTGAAACATCCGTAACGGGAGCCGGGTCGGTGTCCCAAGAGAAGTTGAGAGTCAGCGTTGAATCGCCCGAAATAATATCCTCAGGCGTAATGCCCGCGACGGTAACGTCGATATAGAAATTCACACCGATATCGCCGTCAAGAGAAATCGAATGAGCGGCAAAGAACTTTTTGGGAGTTTCGGAAAATACAGCGGTGTATGTTACGTCGTTTGTAACAAGCGGCAGCTCAGCGTTCAAACCGTATTCTGTCTCACCGTCAGTCCAGCCTATAAACACATATGATTTTCCATCTGAAGTTGTTTTCACAGGAGTAGCGCCCTTGTAGGTGGGGTGAACAGTTGTTTCAAGCTTATAATCCTCAGTACGCAAAGTACTGTTGTCCCAGTTTTTCCAAGTAACTGTGGCGTACTCAATCCATTTGTAGGTGGTTTCATCGGAAGGCTGTTCCATAACAGCATAAGTTCCGTCGCCAGATACTCTTTCAGCATCGTCGCTCGGGCTGATTCTCCAGCCGTCAACGCCGCCGTTGTTTAAATTCATCTTTTCTTGGATACCCCAATTGAATTTATCCGAGATCGTTAGTTTTCTTAATTGAGTACAATCTTTAAATACACCTCCTAATTTAGGTAAATTTTCCCCAGAAATAACTTCATCTTTTACACTTTCGGTGGAAATGCTCGACAAATCAAGTTCAGATAAACTTTCGCAACCATTAAACATATTTCGAATTATTTCCACATTGCTTGTATCAAAATTTGAAACATCTATATTTGTTAAGCTTCTGCAATGCTCAAACATACCGCGCAAATTTGTTACGTTTGGTGTTCTTACTTCGCTCAAATCAATGCTTGTGCAATTGAAAAAATTACAAAACATCGTGCTACAGTCACCGGTGAATTTAACCCCGGGGGCTGCAGTAATGGATTTCACCTTAGAGGCGGATTCGATATATTCATCTCCTTCCGCTTGATTAGTCGTCCAAGTCACATTACCGAAGCTATCAAAATACTGCCAAGTATTCCCGTTGAAAAAACCAGATTTTAGGTGCAGTACCCCTGTATTCTCATCAAATGTATAGTTTGCGGAATCCGCAAACCAAATATAGGTTTTGGTTTCCCTTTGTCCGGGGAGATAAGAGCCGGTAATAACAGCTATGTTACTTGTGGTGCCGCCCGAAACTATCTCACCGGTTTCACTGTCGTTCGTAATCCAGCCCCTATTTGTAGATTTACCGTTATTTAGCTCCATTCCAGCCTCAATACCGATATTAAATTTATCCGAAATTGTAAGGCTTCTTAAATTATTGCATCCTGAAAATACATTTCCGCGTGCATTTATATTCGTCCCCGGTCTATTTCCATTTATTACTTTTCCGGTATCAAAGCTCGATAAAATCGATATTTTCCACTTTTTGGGTGTCAAAACGCGATAAATCAAGCGAGGTCAAAGATGAACACCCAGAAAACAAATGCGTCATATGTTTCACATTGCCAGTATCAAATTTTTCTAAGGAAAAATTAAGTGATGACAACAAAGGACAATCTGAAAACGTGTAAAACAGACTAGTATTACTACCAGTTTTAAATCCCGAAATATTCAGCGAGGACAATTTGGGGCAATTACAAAACATACAAGTCATGCTGCTAACATCGGCATCCACATTGCTTAAATCAATACTTTCACAATTAATAAAGCTCTTATGAAACATAAGGTCACAGTTACCCGTAAACTTCACATTAGATTCAGCAACAATTTTTTTTACATCTGCAGCCGCAAAACCATTATTAGCTCTCCAATTCATACTTCCTCTGTAACCAGTTTGCCACGCCTTGCCGTTAAATGTTCCGGATTTAAGAGTCAATACACCGTTTGATTCATCAAAGGTATACTTGCCAATAATCGGATCGCCGTTTGAATCGACATCACCGCCGTTATAGGTCGTATACTCCTGTAGATCACCCTCCGCGCTGACAGCAACCGGCGCGACGGCAAGCACCCCGCAGAGCATTACCAGCGCTAACAAGATACTGACCGATTTTTTGATTTTCCTTGGCATAAAAATCCTCCTTTTCTTAATACAAAATAAAAAAGACGTACAACCGAAGCCGTACGTCCAAAAACACAGCTCCGATTGTCGCCAAACAAAACGTTTCTAAATCGTAAAGTAAAAGTCAAAAGAAACAAGAGCTTGCATTTTTAACAAAAATACAAACTTTTACTTTACGAATTATTATGTTTTGTTTGGCAATTTAATCATACCATATTTTTCGAACAATTGCAACACAAAAATGTAAGAATAGCAATAATTTGTAAAAATTTGACCGGCTCA
>CAZVSQ010000027.1:0-14553 GCA_964629925.1 uncultured Ruminococcus sp. | reverse complement strand
TACCGAGCTTATAGCCGCGATCTCCGCCTCTGGGTGCGCGGTCAAAAGCCGCACGAGCTCTGCGCCGGCGTAACCCGTAGCGCCTACTATTCCTGCTTTTATCATTAATTTCAGTCCTTTGCTAATATTGTGTGAGCGGTATACCGGTTCGTTATGATACTTCGGCTAAACCGCTTTGCGATTTTGCCTTTGGCGCCGCTCGGGATGACAGCTATTCTTATAACTTATGACTTATAACTTCTCTGCGATTTCCTTTACGCGCTGAGCCTGAGCTTTTACAAGGGCGGGCGCGGGGCCGCCGAAGGCGGTACGTTGTGACACGCATTTTTCAAGGGAGATCGCGTCGTATACGTCCTCGGTGAACACATCGCAGACAGCCTTGTATTCGTCGAGAGGAAGATTTTCAAGGTCGGTGCCAAGCTCGATGCAGCGCGCGACCAGCTCGCCGGTCGCCTTGTAAGCGTCGCGGAACGGAACGCCGTTCTTTGTCAGCCAGTCGGCGCAGTCGGTGGCGTTGATAAATCCGCCCGCAGCCGCCTTGCGCATGTTCTCGGGGATAACGCGCATTGTGTCGAGCATTGGCGTAAAGGCGGTAAGGCACATCTTGACAGTATCGACCGCGTCAAAAATAGCCTCCTTGTCCTCTTGCATGTCCTTGTTGTACGCAAGGGCGATGCCCTTCATTACGGTAAGCAATGCCATGGTGTCGCCGAACACCCTGCCGCTTTTGCCGCGCACCAGCTCGGCGATGTCGGGGTTCTTTTTCTGCGGCATGATCGACGAGCCTGTGGAGAACGCGTCGTCAAGCTCAATAAACTTAAATTCCCAGCTGCACCACATGATGATCTCCTCGGAAAAACGGCTGAGGTGAACCATGATTATCGACAGCACGGATGCGAACTCAATGCAGAAGTCGCGGTCCGAAACGCCGTCGAGCGAATTGTTTGTGATTCTGTCAAAACCGAGAAGTTCTGCGGTGATAGTTCTGTCAATGGGGTAGGTAGTGCTTGCCAGCGCGCAGGAGCCGAGAGGCATTTCGTCCATTCTTTTAAGGCAGTCCTCTAAGCGCGAAACATCTCTGAGCAGCATTTCACCGTAAGCTAAAAGATGATGACCGAACACGATGGGCTGCGCTCTTTGAAGGTGGGTGTAGCCGGGCATTACGGTCTCGCTGTACTGCTCCGCCTTATCCGCGATCACTTTTATCAGCTCAACAACAAGGTTTTTGACGTTGACTACCTCTTTTTTTAGGTAGAGCTTTACGTCGAGCGCGACCTGGTCGTTGCGGCTGCGCGAGGTGTGAAGGCGCTTTCCGTTGTCGCCTATGCGCTTTGTAAGCTCGCCCTCGATGAAGGTGTGGATATCCTCGGCCTCCATGTCGATTTTAAGAGCGCCTGATTCGATGTCGGCGAGGATTCCCTTTAAGCCCTGAATGATGTCGGCGCTGCTTTCCTCGCTGATGATTCCGCATTTTCCGAGCATAGTCGCGTGGGCTATGCTGCCCTCGATGTCCTCTTTATACATGCGGCTGTCAAACGGTATCGAAGAGTTGAAGTCGTTGGTGGTTTTTGAAAGCTCCTTTTTGAAGCGGCCTTTCCAAAGCTGCATTTTTTACCTCCGTGTATCGTGGATAATTGTGATTGTTACAGAAAAAAGATACCCCTATTAAACACTATATGGGCAGAGGTGTTCCCCCTGCCCGAAAATGACTGTTGAAGCCTTTGATTATTTGATCAAGCCCTTTTTGGCGCGAACCTTGATGGGCAGACCGAACAGGTTGATGAAGCCTGCGCTGTCGTTCTGGTCGTAAACCTCGTCCTCGTCAAAGGTTGCGATTTCCTCGTCATAGAGGCTGTATGGGCTGGTGACGCCCGCGTCGATGATGTTGCCCTTGTACAGCTTGAGCTTGACGTCGCCCGTTACATACTCCTGGGTGCTGTCAACGAAGGCTGACATAGCCTCGCGCAGGGGTGTGTACCACTTGCCGTCATATACCAGATCGGCAAAGGTGTTGGCGAGGTTCTTCTTGTAGTGAAGGGTGTCCTTGTCGAGGCAGATCTCCTCGAGCTTGTTGTGAGCCGCGTAAAGGATGGTGCCGCCGGGTGTTTCATAAACGCCGCGAGCCTTCATGCCTACAAGACGGTTCTCTACGATGTCGGTGATGCCGATTCCGTTTCTTCCGCCGATTTCGTTGAGCTTTTCAATGACGGCTACAGACTCGGTCGCCTCGCCGTTGATTTTGGTGGGGATACCCTTTTCAAAGCTGATCGTTACGTACTCGGGCTTATCGGGAGCCTGCTCGGGTGACACGCCCATTTCAAGGAAGCCCTCTTTGTTGTACATCGGCTCGTTTGCGGGGTCTTCAAGGTCAAGTCCTTCGTGGCTGAGGTGCCAGAGGTTCTTGTCCTTGGAGTAGTTGGTTTCTCTGTTTATTTTAAGGGGAATATTTTTAGCCTCCGCGTACTCGATCTCTTCCTCGCGGGACTTGAATTCCCATGTTCTCCACGGGGCGATGATTTTCATATCGGGAGCGTAAGCTTTGATAGCCAGCTCAAAACGAACCTGGTCGTTGCCTTTGCCGGTGCAGCCGTGGCAGATAGCGTCGGCGCCCTCGGCTTTTGCTATTTCAACGATTCTCTTTGCGATTACGGGACGCGCAAATGATGTGCCCAGAAGGTATTTGCCCTCGTATACGGCGCCCGCCTTCACGGTGGGGAATACGTACTCCTCAACGAACTCCTTGTTGAGGTCCTCGATATAGAGCTTGGAAGCGCCTGTCTTAAGCGCCTTTTCCTCAAGGCCGTCAAGCTCGGTGCCCTGACCTACGTTGCCGGAAACAGCGATAACCTCGCAGTTGTCGTAGTTTTCCTTGAGCCAGGGGATGATGATAGAGGTGTCCAAACCGCCGGAATATGCAAGTACTACTTTTTTGATTTTGTTGTCAGCCATGATAATTCCTCCAGACAAATTTATGTTACGAATACAATTATACTACATCTTTATGAAAAATCAAGTGTTTTCTGAATAAATATTCAATTTTTAAGTCTTGAACAAAAATAAGAAAAACGTTGTGCAAATTTAGCTAATTAGCCGAACACACCAGATAAATCAGCGTTTTGGATTTGAAAAAGGATAAAATCGGCGGCGCGCGGATTATCATTAATATTCATTAAAAAGCCAAAAATATACACAATAATGAATATTATCGAGAATGTATTGAATATTATTCAAAAAGTGATATAATAGTAGAAAAGAGATTATTTGTATTACGGAAAGGATTGGTTTGATGGCAGAGTTTCGCTCGATTAACCCTCAGGAAATTTTTGACAACCCTTTTAAGCTGTTCGGCAGCAACTGGGGGTTGGTTACCGCGGGCAACCGGGAGAGCTTAAACACAATGACGGTAAGCTGGGGCGGCTTGGGGATTATGTGGAACAAGCCCGTAGCGTTCACGTTTATCCGTCCGCAGCGATACACATTTGAGTTTCTTGAGCGCGAAGAGTTTTTTACGGTATGTTTCTTTGACGAGAGCTACCGCGAGGCGCTCAGCTTCTGCGGCTCAAAAAGCGGCAGAAATGTCGACAAGATAAGGGAAACAGGCTTGACTCCCGTGTTTACCGAGGACGGTGTGCCGTATTTTGAGCAGGCAAGGCTGGTGCTGGGCTGCAGAAAGCTTTACGGTCAGTTCCTTAACGAGCAGAGCGTTTTGGGCGGCGACCGGGTATTGAAGCACTACAACGGCGACGAGTATCATAAAATGTATATAAGCGAAATACTTGATGTTCTTGCAAAATAATAAGTCAGGCGCTGCTTTAGCTCAACAGCAAGGCAGCGCTTTTGCTTTTTTTGGAAAATAATGATATATTGCTTTTGATAAATAGCTGAATTGTCGTATGCTGTTGTTGATTATTATCGAAAAATGATACAAATATGCGCCTGAGTAGTGAATGTGAAAAAAACTGTTGACAAAACAAAAGCCCTGTGATATAATCACATTCGTTCTTAAAAATAGTTGGTGTCGATGACGCTGAGGGTCCACCTGTTCCCATACCGAACACAGAAGTTAAGCTCAGTGGTGCCGAAAATAGTGCTCCGGCGACGGGGTGTGAAAATAGGGAGATGCCGACATTTAAAAGTGTCCACCCAGTAGGGTGGGCGTTTTTATTTGATAGGAAAGCGCACGCTTTCTTGTTTTCCGGAGGATTTATGAAGAATTGGTTTACGGATAAACCGAGCGTGTGGGACGAGCTGAAGGCCTCGGAAAAGCCCGTTGTGCTCTACGGCATGGGCGACGGCGCCGACAAGGTGCTTGCCGCTTTTGAGCGTTTTGGTATCCGCGCCGAAGCGGTGATGGCGAGCGACGGATTTGTGCGGGGACAGAGTTTTCACGGCTTTGTTGTAAAAAAGCTTAGCGATTTAGAGGCGGAGTACGGCGACTTTACCGTGGCGCTGTGCTTTGCGAGTCAGCTTCCCGATGTTATCGATACGATTAAAAACGTCGCGGCGCGCCACAGGCTGGTCGTGCCTCCCGTGCCCGCTTTCAGGGATAAGATTTTTGACAATGAATTTATCGCGGAAAACGCCGATAATATGAACAGGGCTTATGAATTGCTCGAGGACGATTTATCGCGGCGTGTTTTCGAGAATGTGCTTTTGTTTTACCGCACGGGCGACATAGCTCTGCTCGACCCAATAACGACCGATAAGGACGAGGCGTTTGAAAATATACTGAAGCTCGGCAAAAACGAGGTCTATCTTGATTTGGGTGCGTATAACGGCGATACGGTAGAGGAGTTTTTGCGCTATACAGGCGGAAGATATAAAAAAATAACCGCGCTGGAACCCAACGCGAAGAATTATAAAAAGCTGTATGATAACTGCTCTGTGCTCGAACACGCCGAGCTGCTGCAGCTTGGGGCGTGGAGCGAAAAATCAACGCTGATTTTCAACAACAAGGCAGGGCGAAACAGCGCCGTTGCCGAAAAAGGCGTCGAAACTCAGGTCGACGCGGTCGACAATATTTTAGGCGGCGGCAATGTGACGTATATAAAAGCGGATGTTGAGGGCGCGGATTACGAAACGCTGCTCGGTATGAGAAATACGCTGAAAACCTGCAAGCCAAAGCTGAATTTTGCCGCGTACCACAGGTTTGAGGACATTTTCAGGCTGCCGATGCTCATTCACGAAATGAACCCCGAGTATAAAATATATTTAAGACATCATCCGTACATACCCGCTTGGGATACTAATTTGTACTGCGTTTGACGCTGGAACGATAGTTTTGATAATAATAAACGCTTGATTCGCGTCTTGGATGCAACGTCACGTTGCCCTGCGCGGGATACTAATATATATTGTATTTGACACGGAAAAAATAATACTGCAAATAAAAAGGCGAGCTGCTTGGCTCGCCTAATTTTATTATGTTAGGGGTTATAGCGCGGATCCTCGTCGAGCATGCGGTCGATATCGGACATATACTTGTCGAAATCGAAGTCGTCGTCATCGATCGACTGAGGCTTTTCTTCCTCGTAGTCAACGTCGTAGCGCTCCTCGGTGCGTTCTTCCTGCTCCATGCGGAGCTTTTCGCGTTCATCGCGGCGTTTGGCGCGGAGCATAAGCTTTTCCTGCTCAGCCTGTTCCTGCTTCTCTTTTTTGCGGCGCTCGTCGCCAAAGGCGAGGTCGCCCAGGAACTGCCCGAAAATGCCGGCAATAAGATATACAAACAGCAGGATCAGGTTCGTGACACGGAAGCCGCCGCTGTAAATCATTGTGATCATAAAGGCGATCGGTGCCATCAGCGTAAACAAAAAGTCGATTCCGTGCTTAGCGCAGTAAATTGCCGAGGTTACCACCGCGGTCGTCAGAAGAATAAAGTAAAACGCAACAGGGGCAAATTTGCCCATGGGACCGCCCTCCAAAAACAGCAGCGGAACCAGAATAAATACCGCAAAAATCACTATTGCGTAAGGAAGATATTTCTTAACAATACCGTTCATATTAGCCCTCCAAATAATCTCTTAAATCAATACAAAGCAATTATACTATTATTATTAAAAAAAATCAAGTGGAACGTGACGTTCCATCCGGCGCGCCTTTGGAAAAATCGATTTATAAGGATAGCTCGGTATAACGGCGCATCATAACGCGGGTATCACTGTTACCTATTTTTGCAAATGTATGATTCGCGTCCGGTCCTATCTTGACAACAGCGCGGATTTGGAATAAAATAATACTGTGCCGCTAAGCGGAAATTTGTCAGTAAAACTGTGAGGTGAATTTTTAATGGACGCAGCCGGAAGTTTAGGCGCAGTTCCCGGGCGAAGTAGGAATGAACGGCAGTTTGCGTTCATTTCAATAAACCTTATATGATTCAGATAAAAATTTATCGGAGAGTTTTTATCTGAACCATAGCCCCGTGAACTCGTCTTTCCGCAAATAAAGGAGGAGAGATGATGGTTCAGGTAAACGTCACACTGACGCAAACCATAAAAAAGCTTCTCGAGGAGAAAAAGTATTCCACTCTTCGGGATATCCTCATTACCATGATGCCGTATGACATCGCGGCGGTATTTGAGGAGCTTCAAGACGAAAAAATGGCCATTTTATTCAGGATCCTGCCAAAAGAGCTGGCGGCGGAGACCTTTGTTGAAATGGACGAAAACACACAGCAATTTTTGATTCACGGCTTTTCGGACAGCGAGCTCAAAGAAGTTGTTGACGAGCTGTTTGTCGATGACGCGGTCGACCTCATCGAGGAGATGCCGGCGAATGTTGTAAAGCGAATCCTTCGCACGGCCGACAAGGATATGCGCAAGCAGATAAACGAGCTGCTGAAATACCCGGAGGACAGCGCCGGCTCTATAATGACGACCGAGTTTATATCGCTGCGCCCCGACATGACCGCCGAAATGGCTATAAAGCGAATCAGGCGTACGGGCGTTGACAAGGAGACTATCTACACCTGCTATGTAAACGACGAAAACAACAAGCTTATCGGTATTACTACGGTAAAGGACCTGCTGCTTGCCAACGACGACGATGTTGTGCGTGATATGATGGAGGAAAACGTCATTTCCGTTCACACGCTCGACGACCAGGAAAAGGTAGCTCAGATGTTCTCAAATTACGACTTTCTGGCGCTTCCGGTTGTTGACAACGAGCATCGCACCGTCGGTATTGTAACGATTGACGACGCTATCGACGTTATCCAGGAGGAGGCTACCGAGGATATCGAAAAGATGGCGGCGGTTTTGCCCTCGGATAAGCCGTATATGAAAACGGGCGTTTTCGGAATTTACGCAAAGCGCGTTCCGTGGCTGCTGGTGCTTATGCTGTCGGCAACCTTTACAAGCACTATTATTTCATCGTTCGACAATGTTTTGCAGCGCATTATTATATTGTCGTCGTTTATTCCGATGATCACGGGCTCGGGTGGTAACGCCGGCTCGCAGGCTTCGGTTTCGGTTATCCGTGCTCTGTCGCTTGGTGAAATCGAATTCAAGAGCATTTTCAAGGTGCTTTGGAAGGAGTTTCGCGTAGCGGTGCTCTGCGGACTTACCCTCGCGGTGGCCAATTTCATAAAGCTGCTTGTATTCGACCTAAGAGGCTATGAGGGCACGGGCGCCCCAATGCTTATCGCGCTTGCGGTATCGCTCACTATTTGGGGAACGATCGTTATGGCGAAAATCGTCGGCTCAAGCCTGCCCTTGCTCGCGAAGAAAATCGGCTTTGACCCCGCGGTTATGGCAAACCCGCTTATTTCAACGGTCTGCGACTCGCTGTCGCTGCTGATTTACTTTGCGGTAGCCACTCTTATTATCCCTCAGCTTACACAAATTTGACAGATGTTTTTACGGCGCGTACGGCTTCGGCTGTGCGCGTTTTATTTTTTTGAAAAAATTTTTAAAATATTTAAAACTTTTAAAACCTTTTGATTCTTTGAATCGTTATATTAATGTCAGAAACAAAAACCAAAGCCGAAAAAAGCCTAAACATCGACAAAAACGGCATTTTGGTATTGACAAAATTTTACAATAGTATAAAATAATAAGAGAAAAAGGAGATTTATTATGAAAAAGTCACTAAAAAGAATCATCACAACAATTTTGGCGGTAGCAACCGTCGGTTCAACAGCCGTACTGTTCGCGGGCTGCGGAGAAAAGTCGGACGAGGAAAAGGTTAAGGACGCTCTGAATGATTTTGCAGCGGGAGCGATGAATGATTTGAGCGAGATGAATGACTTGGGTGAGTTATCATCGCCGGAAACCGAACCGCAAAAGGAAACTGTTAAGCTGGACCTGCTCAACAAAATCATTTCCGACAAGCTTTACACAGTAAAGTATTACGACGATAGCGACTACTACAATGGATTTTATATCCGTTTAAACGACACCGTTGATATCGACGGATATACTGTCGAACTTCGCGAAAAAACAGATAAATATGACTATAATCCCAATACCATGTGGGATATAAAAAAAGGCGGCGAAAAGCTTGCGTCGTTTGTTATGACAAGGGACACAGAGGCGACAACAGAAATCAGTAACAACAAAATCGTTGTTTCGATCGGAGAAGGTACTCCGTTTTCGGAAGAAAACAGCGAAGTTGAATTTGAATTCACGGAAACCAGCCGTGACAATATCGCGATAGACGTTCCTGCCGAGCTGACTGAGGCCGAATGCAAGCAGCATATGGACGAGCTTAAAGAAGCGGCTTCGGTTGAGTTCAAGAAGGACAACATGTACAGTTCTTATAAAACTCCGAAGCTGGACGGCGTATATTATTTCCCCGGTGACGCCGCTAACGCGCGTGTGATATTTGTCTATTCGGTAAACTATTTTGATCAGGACAGCATCGTTTACGTTGAATCAGACCGCCCCTTTATCTTAGACGGAGAGTTGAATTTCTTTAGTATCGATTCAAACTTTATAGGTTCAAAAAGCGATATAGAACACGGTTACGCTTCCGGAGCGGTCGATTTGACACAAGGCACAAAGATCGGCTAAAAAATCAAGCGGCACGCAGGTTGCTGCGTACCGCCCTCTTGCGGGAAATAACAATGATCTTAGCTTTTCGCCTCTGCTGCGTGCGCTCAACCCGGCTTGCGGCAACGCGCTTTTGAGCACGGCGTGCCGGACGGCGCTTCTTCGGAAACAATATCGCCTTAACAGGTCCGCTTACCGCGTAGCAGATAAATGTAATGATACAAAAGTTGATTAAAAAATTTAACATGTTCAAAACCTCCCGTTCGGACAAGTTTTCCCTCGCCCTATACTTTAATTATACGCGGGCAACTGTCCCATAAAAAGGACTTTGAACGATAAACTCGAACGTTTTTTCGCTTTTTAAAAAGCGTTAAATAAATATTTTAAAGAAAAAGGAGAAACAACAATGAAAAAGACATTAAAAAGAATCGTAATCGCAATCCTGGCAGTTGCAACAGTAGCTTCAACAGCTTTCGTATTCGCGGGCTGCGGCGAGAAGTCGGATGAGGAAAAGGCAAAAGACGCCGTTAACTCAATGATGGATCAATTGAAGGATCTCGCGAACTAAGGTTTAAAAGCAACAAAAGGTGATTTAGGAGCTGAATTATGAACACTTCAAATCTGGTGAATTTGGCGCTAAAGGGCGATAACGCCGCAAGAACGGAGCTGTATAACATGACTTGCGACAAGGCGTTTTCACTCGCTCTGCAGATGACCAAAAACAAGGAAGACGCGGAGGATATTTTACATGATTCGTATATAAAGGCGTTTTCAAGCCTTCAGACGATGACCAATGCTGCAAACTTTCCCTCGTGGTTTTACTGCATAGTGTCGAACAAGTGTAAGGATTACTTAAAATCAAAGCGCCGCGGCGTTATGATGTTCTCAGACCTTGAGGGTGAGGACGACAACGGCGACGAGCGTGAGTTTGAGCTTGAGGACACAAGCGAGGACTATTCACCGGAGGCGAATGCGGATGTGAACGAAACCGCAAGGCTTATCCGCGAGATGATCGACAACCTGCCCGAGGATCAGCGCATGGTAGTAATCATGTACTACCTCAACAGGCTTACGATAAAGGAGATAGCTCAGGCGCTTGATGTGTCGGAAAACACCGTAAAAAGCCGCCTGAGATACGCCAAGCAGAAGATTAAGCTCGACGTTGAGGATCTTGAGAAGAAGGGTACAAAGCTCTACGGTATTGGCGGAGGCATGCTGTTTGCGTTCATTATTTGGCTGCTTAAAACACAGGCGGCGGCTTCGGATCCGCCCGCTGCGGCAACGGTCATTTCCAATATTTCAACGGTTGCGGGCACGGTATCCAACGCTGCTAATGTCAATCAAATCGGCTTGGGAAACGAGGTTCAGCGCATTCATTCGACGGGCAGCGTTCAAAAGATCAATGCGGCAAAGCAGGCGCATTACCGCCCGACAACTCAGGTTCCCGAAACACCGACACATTACCGTCCGACAACACAGGTTCCCGATAACCCGTCGTATTACCGCCCGACCAATCAAGTTCCCGAAACACCTACACACTACCGCCCGACAACGCAGGTTCCCGATAATCCTTCGTATTATCGCCCTGCAAGTCAGGTCCCCGAAACCAACGCTGTCAGCAAAGCGGCAGGTTCCGCAGGCAAGGCTGTTGCGGGCAAGGTTGCTAAAAAAGGCTTGTCAACGGGCGTAAAGGCGCTGATTATCACTCTGGGCGCTACTGTCGTTGCAGGCGGAGCGGTTGCGGGCGTGGCTATAGCCAATCCCGATTTCAGAGGCGCGATCGACGTTTTCGGCTGGTTTGGTACAAAGAGCAACCAAAACCCCGAATCTACGGTAAAGCAGTTTGCGGAAGCGTTTAACAATCACGATTACGACGCTATGATAAAAACGTTTACCCCTGCGGTTCAGGAGAAACTAAGCTCGGGTAGCGAGTCCGGAACGCTCAGCGGTATTTTCAAACTTCGCTCGGCGTTTGACAGCTATCTTAACCTGAAAATGGAAGTCAAAGTAAACGACGTCAGCTATTCGGGCGACAACAAGGCTACCGTGGATGTAAATATCAACCGTACCGCGCTGTTTGGTTCGAAAAATTTAGCCAATTACAAGCTCGACATGGTAAAAATCGACGGCAAGTGGTATTTTTCGGAGCAAGGTGTTACGCAGGCGGCTAAGCTTTTGACTTAAAAAAGGAGGAGTGCGCTTGACAGAGCAGCAGCTTCAACGGCTAATCTGTGCCGCGTGCGCTCTTTATTATCCTGAAAAAAAAGAATCTGATGAGCTTCTTCGCAGAATAATATCGGCGCTTGAAGCGGCAACAAAATGACAAAAACCGCGCAGCCTTATTTCGTGCTGCGCGGTAATTTTATAATATTATCAAACCGCCCGATTTCTCGGGCGGTTCAACTGAGTAAGTGCGAAAAATCAGTGTGCGGACTCTCCGCGGGCTATCGCTTCGCGTTCGGCAGAGATTTCATTATATAGCTCATACGGCGTAAAATTTACGTTGGTTTCCGTTTTAACGGCCTTAAGACCAACGGAAGCCTTTTTCCGTTTGAGCTGGTCGAGGAAGACGCTTAATAATCCGCCGTTAATGTCGGCAAGATATAGCATTTCCTCTGAAAAGTCTGAATTCTCAGCGCCTTCTCTATACTCTGACATGCCGAGAAGGTAGGAAATTTTGCAGCCGAAATCCTCTTTTGAAACCTCTGTGGCTTCCATAAAGAACTTGCGGCAAAGCACTTTTATCTTGACTGCCTTGCTTTTTTCGATGTTAAACATTAAGACTACTGCCATTTTGTCACCCCTGAAGTACATCCGTTTATCATTCATATTTTAAGCCCAATTTAACCAAAAATCAATTAGTTAAATACACAAAATGACAGGCAGGCGTCAAATAATTGATAAACAGTGCCTTTCCCGTGTAGAACACGGGGTATTCAGGTTCACGGTATGGTCAGAGCAGTTCTCGAAGCCGCCGACGGAGATAGTCCGCAGTAGCTGAAGAAGTTAAAGTCGAAACTTAGCGAAAAAGCGAAATCAATACGATAAACTGTTTCAGAACCTTCCGAAGCGCGTTTGATTTTTGCACATTGTCAGCAAAAAAGACTTATACTCTTTTACATTTTCATTATACCACCTAAAGTGCAAAATGTCACTGGTATTATTGTATAACGATTCTTAAATTTTGCTTGTGCCCATTGTGCTATATGTTACGTTTTTTGCTATAAATGTACATATTTGCTCTGAAAAACCAAAAACATGAAACATAGTGTCAGTTTTAACGCGATACTCAAAAACGAAAGGTCAAGCAAAAAATTGCTTTGCTTTTGTATTTGTTTGGATTCAAAAATGAGCTTGTGTTTTTTTGAGTGCAAAAAAACGGTCGGGGAATATTTATCCCCAACCGCTAAAAGTATCAGTTTCTCATAAGGTGAATGGTTGTTTCCGCCTTTTCGATTATTCTTAAGTCGTTGTCGTATGAGCACAGCTTACGCGCCTGCTGCAAATCTACCCAGATGTAGCTGTCTATCTCCTCCTCCTGGATCTTGACGTTGTCGGTGAACGCCCTTGCAAGGAAGAACACAACGCGCTTGCGGATCTTGCCGAACGGACAATACTCGCTGATTTCGCGGAAGTTTTTGACGATCGTTACGTCAAGCCCCGTTTCCTCTTTTATTTCGCGGATCGCGGTTTCCTGCTCGGTTTCGCCATCCTCTATGTGCCCCTTGGGAAAGCTCCAGTACCTTCCGTTATTGTTTTTTACAAGCAAGATCTTAGTGTTTTGCTTTGTTTTATAAAAGATTATACCTCCGCACGACTTTTCGTAAAGGCAGCGGATGCTTTTAATTTTTACATTCCTCAGCTTTGAAAGCACATTACGGAGCTCCGGCTCATAATAAACCTCTCCCGGCTGAGCCACAATAAGCCGCTCGCCCGTCATGCCCTCAAATTCGGCGACGGCAACAACAACGCCGTCAAAGTATTCTTTTATCTTTTTGCGCGTTACAACGTAAGCGCTTCGGTTGCTTATGCCTGCCGAGCTTACGTAGGCGGAATACAGTCCCTCGGCTATGCTGCCGAACAGGGTCCCTCTGACATTTTCCGCAATCATTTCCGTCGCCTCCTCTCTTTTTATTCAAAAGTTAATTAAACAGTCCCTCTATGCTTGCGCGGTGATCCTCGTTGTTGGCGCTCATTACACCGTTTAGGAACAGCACATCGGTGATGCCGTTGTTTCTGCAGTAGGTCGCCAGATCGGTGTTCATTGTACTGCGGAAGCTGCGCAGGTCAACGACGTGAACCTCCTCGTAATTGTTGGTGAGGTAGGGAACAAACGCGTTGCCGTAGCTCTCTTTGACAACAACTATCTTTTTGCCGCTTTGCGCGTTATCCGAGCTTGATTTCATTACGGTAAGCGGATTGTCGCCGTAGATGAATACGCCGTATGCCAGCGAGCCGCCCGCTTCTCCGTCGAAATACGGGCTGTCGTAGTTAGTGACGTTGCCCGAGGCGTCGGTGATATCCATTGAAACCGAGTAGGGGAACTTCCAGTAATCGACCGTGTCGGTATCAAGTCCGTTTGCTATGTTGCTCAGTGTACCCGTAAAGCCCTCTATGCTCGCTTTGGTGCAGGTGTCGAGCGAAAGAGCGGGGATCCCGAGCGTGTCGGCAAACGCAGAATAAGCGTAGTAGGAGCCCAGACCTGTCCAGTGGTGGTCGGATTTAAAGTAGATATATTCGTTGCAGTGCTCCGACAAATAGTTGTAGGCGTTTATAGGCGTTACCTTGCTCTTGTCCATAGCCTTGTATGCCGCCTTGATGTTGTCTGCCTGAGAGTTTGTTGAAACCTCGTTTTTGAGCCTTACCGGAAGCCCCATTTCGGTGTGGTTGGGGATCACGAGGCTGTAAACGTTGTATCCGGTCAGCTTGCCTGCCACGGTGTTAATTGTGTCCGCGTACCAGCCGGCGGATTCCTCGCTGCCGCCGAACAGCTCAAAGCCCTCGTTGTTCCATACATAAATGACGTTATCGACATATCCCGCGGTGTTGTTGTCGGTGGGATTTGCCGTGATAAATGTGTCGATCGCCAGCTTGTTGCTGTTTGGTGAGTTTTGGCTGTTTTCGTTTGGCTTTGTGTCGGTGTTCGCGCTTGTGGTCTCGGTGTTTGAGCCGCTGCCCTTTGAGCCGCCGCAGCCCTTGAGCGCAAGGACAATAAGCGTTATAAGAAGCGCCAGCACCAGCACAGCCGAGGTGACCATCAGTATGCGGTTGCGTGTTCTTACACGCATCCTTCGCTTGCTTGGACGCCGCCTGTTGTACGACGGCCGCCCGTTGTAAGAGTTGTTTCTGCGCGCGGGCTGACGCCGACGGTAATCGCGGCTGTCAAGACTTTCGTCAAAATTATCAAAGTCGAAATAATCCGAATTGTTGCGGTCGCTCATAAGTAATCTCCGTTCAAATAAGAATTAGGTACATATATAATGATTATACAACATAATCAGCCTAAAAACAATACAATGCTACAAATTTTTCGTACAAATCTTTATAAAACGAAATGAGCGCCGCG
>CAZVSQ010000026.1:0-14728 GCA_964629925.1 uncultured Ruminococcus sp. | reverse complement strand
CCGCAAAAAAGAGATGCTCAACAACTTTATCAAGCCCGGACTCCAGGATCTCTGCGTGTCGCGCACCAGCTTTAAGTGGGGCGTTCCCGTTGACTTCGACGACAAACACGTTGTTTATGTATGGATAGACGCGCTGTCAAACTATATCACCTCAATCGGCTACGACCCCGACGGCAGCAGCGAGATGTATAAAAAATACTGGCCTGCCGACGCGCACATCATCGGCAAGGACATTGTGCGCTTCCACACCATTTACTGGCCTATAATGCTTATGGCGCTGGGCGAGCCGCTTCCCAAGCAGGTTTACGGTCACCCGTGGCTGCTGTTCGGTGAGGATAAGATGAGCAAGAGCCGCGGCAATGTTATTTACGCCGACGAGCTTGTCAAGATGATAGGCGTCGACGCGGTGCGTTATTACCTGCTAAGCGAAATGCCCTTCGCAAACGATGGCTCGATAACTTACGAAACCATTATCGAGCGCTTCAACTCCGACCTTGCCAACACTCTCGGAAACCTTGTTAACCGCACTATTGCGATGAACAACAAGTATTTCGGCGGAGTTATTCAGGAGCCTGCTGCCGCCGAGCCTCTTGACGACGAATTAAAGCAGTTCTGCCTTGACACCGTTAAAAAGGTCGACGACGCTATCAACATTTTCCATATCAGCGACGCGCTTGAGGCGGTTATCAACCTAGCTAAGCGCTGCAACAAGTACATCGACGAGACCGCTCCGTGGGTGCTCGCCAAAAACGAGGAAACAAAGCCGCGCCTCGGCACGGTTCTGTATAACCTGCTCGAGAGCATCCGCTATATCGCGGTGCTGATACAGCCCTTTATGCCCGACACCAACAAGGCTATTCTTGAGCAAATCTGCAGCGGCGCTGCGGATTACGACAGTCTGTCCGCTTTCGGAGCTACAAAGCCAGGCACTCAGCTCGGTCAGGCTACTCCCCTGTTTGTAAGGATCGACCCCAAAAAGTTTGAGGAAGACCTTAAGGCTATGCAGGCCGCCGCGGCAGAGGGCGAAAAGACTATTGAAGAGCTTGAGGAAGCCGAAGATTTGGAGAACATCGCAAAAATCGGCATCGACGACTTTGCCAAGTGCGACATCCGCGTTGGTGAGGTAAAGGCCTGCGAGAAGGTCAAAAAGTCCAAAAAGCTGCTTCAGTTCAGCATTTTCGACGGAACGGGCGAGCGCACGATCGTAAGCGGAATAGCCAAGTACTACAAGCCCGAGGAGCTCGTGGGCAAAAAGATTTTGTTTGTTTCAAACCTTAAGCCCGTAAAGCTCTGCGGAATCGAGAGCCGCGGAATGATCCTCTCGGCGGTTCACGGCGAGGGCGACGACGAACAGCTTAAGCTGGTTATCGTAGGCGACGATATGCCCGCAGGCTGGAAAATCAGTTAAAAATAAAATTGAGGGGCTTGGCTCAAATCTCAATCTCGAGTTTTGAGCCAACCCCTTTTTTCAAGGAATTGATAATATGAATCATTACAACAATATATTTGACAGCCACGCCCACTATGACGACAGCTGGTTCGACGAGGACAGAGAAATGCTGCTGAAACAGCTGCCCGAAAAGGGCGTATGCGGCGTGGTGAATAACGCCGTCGATTTGGAAAGCTCGGCGCGCGCGATAGCCTTTTCCGAAAAATATCCGTATTTTTACGCGGCGGTCGGCTTCCACCCCGAAAACCTTGAAAACATGCCGGATGATTACCTCGACAAAATCGCCGAGCTTACAAAGCACCCAAAGGTCGTGGCTATCGGCGAAACGGGCCTGGACTATCACTGGGACATTCCGCGTGAAATCCAGCAGCGCGTTTTTGAGGAGCAGATCAGGCTTTCGCTCGACTTGAATATGCCGATAGTTGTGCATGACCGAGAGGCTCACGGCGATGTTTTCGCACTTTTGCGCAAATACAAGCCGAAAGCTTTGGTGCACTGCTTCTCGGGCAGCGTTGAGCTAATGCGCGAGGCAATGCGGCTGGGCAGCTGCATAAGCCTCGGCGGCGTTGTGACATTCAAAAACGCCCGCCACAGTGTTGAAGTGGCAGGCGAGATACCGCTTGACAGGCTGCTGCTTGAAACTGACGCTCCGTATATGGCTCCCGTGCCGTTCAGAGGCAAGCGCTGCGACAGCTCGATGATCGTGTACGCGGCGGAAAGAATAGCGGCTCTGCGCGGACTGGGCGTGCAGGAGCTGCTAAGCATCACCGCTGAAAACGCAAGGCGATTTTACGGGATATAAAATATGCTTTTCACCATAAATACAGACTTTTCTTCAGATAATCTTCAGATTGATCCGTTATAATGTATTTATAACATGTGAGGAGATGGCTATGATGAAAAATAAAACAAAAAACACACGCGTGGGATATTTAAAAACTTCTGTTAAAGGTCTGTTATCCGTTACCGTGACGGCGTCAGTCTGCTTATCTGTGTTTACCGGCTGCGGATCGGATGACAAATCTTCCTCAAATCCCTCAACGCCCGATCACACAATTTATTTCAGAACCGAAATTCAGGCGGATAAGGTCACCGCTAACTTTTTCAACACGGTCAACGGCGATAAAGAGGACGTTGAAATGAAAAACACCGGCAGCGATGACAACGGCTATGTGTATTCCTGTATGGGCGACACAGCTAAATACAACAAGGTCACATTTACCTATGACGACTCTCAGACAAAAGATGTTGCCTTCAACGAATTTGTAAACGGCTGGTACAATTCAAGCTACGGGCTGGTACCTTACACCGAGGGCGAAAAACTGATCGACAAGGCTGAGTTTACTACCGAAACATTGAAGTACAAGGACAGCGATAAAGAGATTTATGTTTGGACGCCCGAAAACTACGACGCTGATTCGGCTGAGAAGTACTCCACAATTTACCTTTATGACGGTCAGTGGATGCTGGTGCGCGACTTTGAGTCCGGTATGGGCTCGGGCTGCTGGAACGTTGCCGAAAGCGTTACAAGCATGATGAAGGAAAGCAAAAACAAGGCTATTGTTGTTGCTATCTCCACAACCGAAGTTACGCGCGACGATGAGCTTGTACCCGATTTGGGCGAATTGGCAGACCCCGACAGCGCGGTTGTCATCAGCAACAAGGAGGGAATCCCTTTCTGCGATTTTGTTGTAAATGAGGTCGTCCCGTTTATTCAAAAGAAATACAACGTATATACCGACGCGGCGCACACCTCTATCGCCGGTTCTTCACTGGGCGGTATGGCAGCCTTTTACGCCGGAATGGAACACCCGGACGTTTTCGGAACCGTCGGAGCACTGTCGCCCGCCTTTGCATTCTACGATGAATCCGCGTGGAATAATTTTTTGAAAGACAAAGACTTTGAAAAATCACCCTGCGTATATATGTATTCGGGCGATGTTCAGGACAACAAATTGTCGGCAGAAGCTATGAAATCAGGCTTGCTTGACAAGGGCTTCCCCAAAGACAAGCTTTTTTACCACTACAACCCTAACGGCGAACATTTAGTGCCCTACTGGCGCAATATTTTCCCCGAATATCTGGTAGCAATGTTTGACAGAGAAGCACTGCTTGTAAAAGTTTAATATAGCCAGCGAAAAAAATTCGCAATTTCAGAAACATTTTTAAGGCGCACACATGGGTGCGCCCATACGAAATGTAACGGAGATGTTTAATATATGCAAAAATCCTGCTGAAAATATAATTCCGCATTCCGAATTCCGAATTCGCTTGTTGCGCCGTTGCAGAAACGTTTATGTCAGCAGACATTCTCCAAAGGCGCGCTGATTGCGTTTCAAACGCAGGAAAGAGCCGCTGAAAAGCGGCTCTTTCCTGTTTAGAAGTTTTGAAATTAACGTGAAAAACGTGGATTAGTGTAATTAATTAATTGACAAAATCTTTTCAAATATACTTTCCTAATTTGCTTTTATTATCCAACCTTAGCGTTAGCAGTGTCGCCGAAGAAGTTGAATCTGAAAAGCTTGCTTTCGTCATTCTTGTTTTCGCAGAAGATGCTCGCCTCGGCAATTTTGCCGCCTTCGATAAGCTTTGTAAGGCCTACCAGCTGGCAAAGCTTGGATCTGAGGTTAAGTTTGTCGCCTTCGTTGGTTACAAGATATACGTTGCCCTCGCAGGTATCAAGCACGGCGAGGAACTCTGCTACATCAATGTTGTGTAAACTCATGATGGGTGTCATAATAGTTTCCTCCTTTAATTCTGTTGAGAGGCTCATATTATCGGAGCCAATCAATATTATTATTCGTGCGCCATTTACCATTTGGCAAATCATGATTTTTTACCGACTGTGTTTTGTTATTCAGTTGTTACTCGAGTAAGCTTTTGAATAAGCCGATTATGTCAAGCGGACTATTTACTTGACACTCACTATTATACTCAACTTTTTGAAAAAGTCAACAATTTTAGACTTGTATATTTGTGCATGATGACATTTTGCTGTCAGTTTTCGCCAACTTTGCAAGGGGTGTTTTGTATATTTTTAACATGTTATTGCTTTTAAAGAATATAGTTCGTCAAATTTTTAACAAATGATTTGGGCAATTTAGATAACTTAATTCCTTTTCAGAATAAAATCAAAGTACGTTTTGACAAACTTAATTTTTCTTTTTTACTTTTAAACGCCGATCCCAACGATTTTTGGCTTGTGTATTGACGATTTTGGGGTTTGAGGCTATAATGGTAACAACAATATACAACATATAGATAAGGGGTATTTTTATGCTGAATGAAGTTTTTAAGCAATATAAGAGCGGTACGGACATAAGAGGCGTCGCTGTTGAGGGCGTTGAGGGGCAACATGTCAACCTGACGGACGATGTTATCCGCAAAATGGCGGACGGTTTTGTGCTCTGGCTGTCAAAAAAGGTCGGGAAAGCCGCCGATGAGCTGAAAATCTCGGTAGGACGCGACAGCAGGATATCGGGGCCGCATATTATGGAGCTTACGACCGAGCGCTTTAAGGCTGCGGGCGCTCAGGTGCTCTGCTGCGGACTTTCTTCCACTCCGTCGATGTTTATGACTACGGTCGATTTAGGCTGCGACGGCGCTTTGCAGATCACCGCGAGCCATCACCCATATAATAGAAACGGACTTAAGTTCTTTACTCGCGAGGGGGGACTTGAGGGCAGCGATATAGAGGCTATACTTGAATATGCTCAGAACGGCGAAGCCCCCGAGGAAAAGAGCGGCGGCAGCATTACCTCCTGCGATTACATGGAGGACTACGCCAAAGGGCTGTGCGAGAAGATCAAAAAAGAGGTCAACGCCGAGGACTACGAGCATCCGCTCAAGGGCTTTCACATAGTTGTTGACGCCGGCAACGGCGCCGGCGGCTTTTACGCGGACAAGGTTTTAGCTGCTTTAGGCGCCGACACAAGCGGCAGCCGCTACCTTGACCCCGACGGAATGTTCCCCAATCATGTTCCGAATCCCGAGGACGCGGCAGCCATGGCTTCGATTTGCGAGGCTGTAAAGGAAAACAGCGCTGATTTGGGCGTTATTTTTGACACGGACGTTGACCGCGGCGGCGCGGTCGACAGCAAGGGCAACGAGATAAACCGCAACCGCCTTGTAGCCGTAGCCGCGGCGATCGCGCTGGAGGACAATGACGGCGGCACGGTCGTGACCGACTCAATCACCTCATCGGGGCTTAAGGAGTTTATTGAAAAGAATTTGGGCGGAAAGCATTACCGCTACCGCAGGGGCTACAAAAACGTGATCGACAAGGCGCTTGAGCTTAACGCCGAGGGCATCAACTGTCCGCTTGCTATCGAAACCTCGGGACACGCCGCAATGCGCGAGAACTATTTCCTCGACGACGGCGCTTACCTGTGCACAAAAATCATTATCAAGGCGGCGCAGCTCAGGAAGCAGGGCAAGGATCTGAGCGATTTGACCGCCGATCTTAAAGAACCGCTGGAGAGCGTTGAGGTTCGCTTTAAGATCACCGAAAAGGATTTCCGCGCCTGTGGCGAAAGGATAATTGAGGAACTGACAGCCTACGCCGAGGCTCAGCCCGACTGGCAGCTTGCCGACGACAACCGCGAGGGCGTGCGCGTTTCGTTTGATAAGGATAACGGCGACGGCTGGTTTTTGCTCAGACTTTCGGTTCACGACCCGATAATGCCGCTCAACATTGAGAGCGACAGCGAGGGCGGCGCGGACATTATCTACAAAAAGCTCTACACGTTTTTGCAGACCGCAAAAGGTTTGAAATTATAAATACACATCAATGGGCTTGGCTCAAAACTCAGAATTGAGATTTTGAGCCAAGCTTTTATTATAAAGAATAGGAAATCAGCGCACAATATAACACCGTCCAATCCTGATTTAGTACCATTTGTTCCAAAAATATTGAAACCGCAGAAAGAATATTATATACTATTCACAACAAATTATTAACGAGGAGGATAAGTATGAACAAAAAAACATTGGCGCTGTTATATCCCATCATTGCTATCATTTCCGCCGCGGTCATGGTAGTATGGGGATTTGTCGGCGACGCGTGGAACATAAGCTGGATCGCGGTATTTGTAGGCGGCTGCCTTATGGCTATTCTTTCCATTGTAATTGCGGGAACAAGCAAGAACGACAAAAAATAAAAAAGCAGCGTGACGCTGCACCCAATCCCGCCTTTTGAAAGCTTCGTTTTAAACGGAAACGCATGTGGAATGGCGGGGTCAAAACAAAGCAGTTTCTTATACAGAAAAAATCGCCCGGCAAAAGCTTTCGGGCGGGAAATGCGAGGAATTTTATGAAATCCGTATTAATAAAAATACTGGCGCCTGTATGCGCGGTAATGATCGCCGCGTCGCTGTCAGCGTGCGGAGAAAAGAGCAGCAGCAGCGCCGAGTCATCAAAAGCGGAATCTTCAGCCGCAGCCGAAACCACAAAGGCGACCGAGGCATCAAAAGCAACCGAAACCGCCGCTCCTACAACCGCTGAGGCTGACGATACGACTGACGGCGAGCTTAAAGCAGGCGCTGTAGATGAAAAAATCATAGGAAACTGGGAATATGAGGAAGGCGGCTTTGTTTACACCTTCAACGCGAACGGAACCGGTATATATGACGCCTTCGGTCAGATAATGAACTTTACTTACACCGCGGACGGCGCTGTATTGAGCATCACCTACGAGGGCTCGCCTGCTGTGGAGCTGGAGTACGAGCTTGACGGCGACACTCTGAATATCAAGGACTCCTTCGGCAACGACACGATTTACAACCGCAAATAACCTGAGGGGCATGCCATGAAAAACAAAACAAGCAGGGTTTTTTTGATACTTAACTGTCTGGCGCTGGGTATAATAGCGATGAACCTTACGGCGCCCGTGCACGAGGCTACCCACCTTATCACTCAGATTATAGGAGGCGCTCAACCGACTTGGCTGGCGTTCGGCTCGGCAGACACCGTTGACCCCACCGCCAACTTAAGCTCCTTCATCTGGAAGGTGATGTATGAGGGCAGCGCGGCGCTGATGAATATAGTTATCGGCACTATCCTGCTGATCGTCCTCAAAAAATTCAGGCTCGGTTCTCTGAGCAGACCGCTCGTTCTAATGATGACGATGATGCATTACAGCATGGGCTTCGGCTACTTCCTGCGCGACGGTATTCTGTATTCTCCCGATCCCGACGCTCAGCTCGGCGACTGGGCAAAGGTGCTGCAGCGCTTTGACGGCAGCAATGTTCTTCGCGTGGGACTGCTTATTGTCGGCTCGCTGGGCATATTGTTTGTATTCTATATCGCGTACCGTCAGGCGTTCCATTTTATCAGCGACAACAACGATAAAAAAGAGCGAAACAGAGTTGCCTCGGCGATTTATCTGTTCCCTTACCTCTTTAACGCCGCAGCTTTTACGCTCGTTGAGCTTAACAGCCCGATCGCAAAGGACGATATACAGGCGTTTCTTATAATCAGTCCGATAATAAACGTTTTCGGCATGATAGGCTTCTTCTGGGGCTATATGTTTACCGCCCACATTGTAAAGCCGAGAAAGCAGAATGTTTATTACTTCTCGCCCTGCGCCGAGAAAAAAATCGTGCTCTGGGTGATTTCGGCGGCGGTACTCGCGTTTGACGCGTTTGTCCTCTGCCCCGGCATTTATTTTTGATACAAGCTAATCCTCTGTAAAACGGCGGTTCCGTAAACGGAGCCGCCGATTTTTTTATGCATACGGCAATGGCGAACAGCACAATGCCCTGCGAGCCGAATATTTCAATTGAAAGGATGATTGAGGCTATGGGGCAGTTAACTACCGCGCAGAAAAGGGCTATCATTCCGACTGCGGCAGAAAATGCGGGCGGAAGCCCGATTAAGCCTCCCACAAGCGAACCGAAGGTGGCGCCGATAAAGAGAGTGGGGACGATTTCACCGCCCTTGTAGCCGAAGCCTATAGTAATTGCGGTAAAGATGATTTTTAATACGAAGTCGTACGGCAGAACATCGCCGCCGCCAAGCGCTTGGTCGATAATATCAGTACCCGAACCCGAATATCTTGTGCCTATAAAAAACGTCATAATGACAATTGCCGTACCGCCCACAGTCAGCCGTAAATACTCGTTCTTGAAAAACCTTGCGGCAAACTTGTGAGTCCATTCAAGCGCAAGGCAGAACAGAATGCTGACAAGCGCACAGCCAACGCCAATAACAGCCGTAAGCAGAACATTGGGAAGCTCGAGCGAGGGAATCTTCTTAATAACGTATTCTACAGGCTCAAGGCCAAACATCCCGGTCACCCAGAACGCCGTAAGCGCCGAAACCATGCACGGTACAAACGAGCTGTAGTACATTATTCCGACTGAGATGACCTCCATGGCGAAAATAGCCGCGGTTACGGGCGTGCCGAAAAGCGCGGAAAAAAGACCGCTCATTCCGCACATGATAGCCATGTGCATATCCTTTTCGTTAAAGCGGAACACTTTGCCTATAAAGCTGCCTATAGTGCCTCCCAGCTGCAGCGCCGCTCCCTCACGTCCTGCCGAGCCGCCGAAAAGGTGGGTTATTATTGTAGAAACAAATATTACCGGGGCGAGCAGCACCGGAAGCTTTCCGTCGGTGCGCACCGAATTGATGATAAGGTTTGTGTCGGCGTGCCCCGAAAGCTTTGTTACCCGATATAAAAATGCGATCACAAGACCGCCCAGCGGCAATAGCCAGCACAGCCACGGATTGTCAAAGCGCAAGTCGGTAACATAGTTTATTGAGTATCTGAACGCCGTGCCTATCGTGCCGCCCAGAGCGCCCGTTAGCGCCGCAAAAAGAATCCACTTTACAAACGAAAACGCGTACTGCCGCACACGCACCGCGTCATGCGACAGTACCTTTTTTATTTCATCCATAGTATCACCCGAATTAGATTATACTACTTCTTTACGATTTGTTCAACCCAATTCAATACACTATTGCAGCAAATTGAGCGCGCAAGTTTAAGATTAATAATCGCGGGTGACAGAAAACAGCATAACCAAATAGTTGATGTTTCCGGCAACATTGTTTTACAACCGTTATCCTCCTATTGGATACGGAACCTCGTATTCCGCAAGAAATCTTTGAATAAGCGTTGCGTCGTCTATATTTACCACACCGTCCATGTTTATATCAGCCAGATAAATCTGCTCGGCGTCAAAAAGATTGAATTCGGAGATATGGCGCTGAATAGCGGTTAAATCGCGCACGGTGAGTTTTCCGTCGCGGTTTGCGTCGCCTATAACATAATCGGAAACGAGCTTGGGGATAACCTGCGGCTCAACAAGCCATTCACTGCACACCTTGCAGCGAACGCCGTCGGTCAGACCGGTGCTCGTATAGGTAGCCGGCGTTCCGGGTACGATCTCCTCATCGTGCCCCGGAGCTGAAATAACTTCATCCTTTTGATTTGCGTAGGTTTCGCCCTCAAATTCGACCGTCGCCGTGTAAGTGCGGACGCCGTCGGTCGTGCAGGTTGCCGGAGTGGTGATCTTGCTTGTTATCACGGCGTTGACGTTTTGAGTGTCGTCGCCATCAACGCAGGTAAAGCTCGCGTAAGCGGTGCCGTAACCGTTCCATGTCCATTCGGGTGCGCCGTAACGGTGTCCCGTTGCCGGGATAACCTCTGTCTTTTGGTCGGTATAAGAAACACCGTTTATAACCGTCGCGGTCGCGGTGTAGGTGCGCACGCCGTCCTCGGTACAGGTCGGCGGCGTGGTGATCTCAGAGGTGACGACCGCTTCGAGAGTCTGATCCTCAATGTCGCATCCCTCACACGAGATCGTAAGCGTCGCCGCCGAATAGCCGTCCCAGCTCCACGTCATGGTGTCGTGCTCGTCGGTGCCGATGTAGGATCGGTTATAAACGTTCTTCGCGCTGTTCATGTAGTTTTCGGCGCTGTGCTTGCCGTAGAAGGTAACCTTGCTGTCGCCGTAGAACGTGTACTGATTGAATGTGAGGTCGTCGGAGGTACAAATAAAGGTTTCAAGGTTTGAGCAATCCCTGAATGTATCGCTGTCGAGAGTGGTCACGCCGGAGCCGATGTCGGCATAGGTCAGCGAGGAACATTTGCTGAAGGAATAGTATCCTATCTCGGTCACGGTATCCGGAAGCGTAATGCTCTCGAGTCCGCTGTTGTAGAACGCGTCACGCTCAATAGTCGTCAAAGAATCGGGGAGCGTGATGCTCTTGATGCCGCACTGATTGAACGCGTAATCGCCGATTTTTGTTACGCCGTCGGGAACGGTGATCGACTCGAGCGCGTAGCAGCGCGAGAAGAGGTACGGCGCGATTTCGTCGGCGCCTTCCTCAATGGTAACGGAAACAAGTCCCTGGGCGTCATAGAAGGGACCGTAGACAGAACCGCCGGCGGACATCAGCGACGCGGGGATCTCGATAGTTTCAAGCGCGTTACAGCGGCTGAACGCCATGCTGCCCAGATTTTCGAGAGTTGACGGCAGTGTAACACCGGAGAGGATATAGCATTTTTCAAAGGCATTGGCGCCTATGCTTGTGATCGGCGCTGAGGACATGTCCGCAGCTTCAAGCGATTCGCAGTGATAGAAAGCGTATTTTCCGATAGACGTTACGGTATCGGGAACGGTGATCTGTTTCAAGCCGCTTTCGTAGAACAGATTATCCGGGATTGCGGTCATGCCCTGTTCAAAGGTAACGTCAGTAAGGCTTGAACAGCCGCAGAACGCGCCGTAGCTGCCTACTGTTGTCAGCGACTTCGGGATAAACACATCGGTCAGGGAAGTGCAGTTCTTGAACACGCAGGATTCGAGCTTTGACAGGCTTTTTGGCAGCGTGACTTCCTCTAAAGATGAACAGCCGCTAAACGCGTAGCCCCCGATCTCGGTGAGTCCTTCGTTGAAAGTGACTGTTTCAAGTGACGCGCAGTTCACAAACGCGCTGCCGCCGATTTTGGTCACGCTTGCCGGAATGGTTATCGCTTCAAGATCAGGGCATGAACCGAACGCGTTGGTTCCTATGGTTTCCAGCCCTTCGGAGAGCGAAACACTCGTCAGCGCCGAGGAATCAAAGGTGTACTCGTTGATCGCCTTTACCTTTGATGGGATCGAAACGGTTTCAAGCTTGGTGTGATAAAACGCGTAGCGGCCTATGCTCTCAACCGACTCGGGAATGGTAATGGATGAAATACCCGAGCCGTAGAACGCAAATTCGCCGATAGAGGTTACCGTATCCGGAATATCGATATCGGAAATACCGCCGCAGCCTCTGAAAAGGCCGTTGGGTATCGAGGCAATACCCTGCTCAAAGGTGACTTCGGCAAGGCTGTTGCAGCCGCTGAAGGGACCGTATTGACCTACGGAAGTCAGCGCCGCCGGAATGTTTACGCTTGTCAGCGCGGTGCCGCCGAACGAGCTGTTGCCCAGCGTTGTTACCGTTGAAGGGATCGTAAAGCTCGTTAGGCTTGTGCAGCCCGCAAACGCGCTGTTGCCGATAGAAGTGACTGCCCCCTCGATCGTGATGTTATCGAGCGAGGTACAATTATAGAAGGTGTATGGTTTGATTTCGGTCACTCCGCTCGGCAGAGTGACGTTATTCAGCTTTGCGCATTCTTCAAAGGCGTTTTTCCCGATGCTTGTAACAGACGCGGGGATATCGATCTCCTCGAGGTCTGCGCAGCGATAAAACGCGTATTCACCGATTGATGTAACGGTATTGGGCAGGGTAACGCTCTTGATACCGCTGCAATAGTAGAAGAATCGGTCGGGGATCTGTGTTACGCCGTTTTCAAAATATATGTTTTCAAGGCTTGAGCAGCCGCTGAAAACACCGCTTCCCGAGGTGCCTGAATCCGTAAGGGATTTGGTTACCGTGACAGATGTAAGCGAGGTGCAGCCGGAAAACGCTTCTCCGCCGATAGTCGTCAGTGTTGCCGGGAAGGTGATGTTGTCAAGGCTTGTACAGTAATAGAATGCATGATCGTTGAGCGTCTGCAAGCCCTCGCCGAAATCGACGCTTTCAAGCGAGTCGCAGTGTGCGAAAGCGTAGCTGCCCAAGACGGTGACCGCGTCGGGGATTGTGATAGTTGTTATGGCGTCGCAATTGTTGAACGCGCTGCTGCCGATCGTATCCACAGAAGCCGGAATAGTGACGGAGGCGAGATTAGTACAATCCTTAAACGCGCCGTTCCCGATAGAGGTAACGCCGCTCGGGATATCAAGCCCGTTTGTCAAACCTGTGCAGTGAGCGAACAGATAGGGGGCGATCGCGGTGGTGCCCTGAGCGAAGGTGATGTTATTCAGATTGGCGCAGTTTGTAAATGGGCCGTACTGTGAGCCTCCGGCGTCGGTCAGCGTTGAGGGAATGGTAACGCTCTCAAGCGAGGTGCATTTGCCGAAGGCTGAGCCGCCTAAGCTCTCAAGCGCCGGGGACAGCGTGAGGTTGGATAATGCCGTGCAGTTATAGAACGCGCTGCCGCCGATAGTCTTTACCGAATCGCTCATGCTGACAGCCGCAAGGTTGGTGCAGCCGTAAAACGCGCTTGACTCGATCGAGGTTACTGTATCGGGGATCGTTATGCTTGTCAGTCCCGTGCAGTTTTGGAACAGATACTGCGGTATCCTGGTGATCCCCTTGTCAAAGGTAACGGTGCTGAGATTTGAGCAGCCGATGAAGGGTTCTTTGACTGAGCTGCCGTCCGCGCAGAGCGAAGCCGGGATATTGATCGAAGTCAGCGAGGTGCAGTTTTTGAACGCGTAGGTTCCGAGCTTTGAAATGCCGGACAGATCGATCGATGACAGTGAGCTGCAGTCCTGAAAGACATAGCTTCCGATTTCCGCGCAGTCGGGCGGAAAGCTGATGGACTCAAGCTGCGTACAGCCTGAGAAGGTGTTGTCCTCAAGCTTCTCTATCAGCGTCGGGATCTCGACGCTTGTCAGCGCGGTACAGCCTGAAAAAGCTCTCGTCCCGATGCTCTCCACCGAATTGGGCAGGTCGATCGCAGTCAGGTTGGTGCAGTTTTCAAAAGCGCATGAGCCCACAGACGTTACCGTATCTGGAATATTCATGGCTGTAATACCGGTGCAGCCCTCAAAGAAGTAGTCGGGTATGGTTGTAAAACCGCTTTCAAAATTGACCGTGCTCAAATTTGAGCAGCCGTTGAACGGTCCGCGGAAGGTCATCCACCCACCGGAATTGGCGTAGCATTTGGTGATCGTCGCGGGCAGGGTAATCTCGGTAAGAGCGGTACAGCTACTAAAGGACGCTCTTGCCAAATCATCAAGATAAGCGGGCAGCGTTACGCTTTCAAGATTGGCGTTATCCGCGAAAGAGTAATCCGCGATAAACGTAACCGTATCGGGGATCACAACCGAGGTCAGAAAAGCCTTTCTGCGGAACGCCTCCCGACGGATGGCGCCCACAGTATAGCCGTCGAGTGTATCCGGGATAGTCAGCGCGGCGTCCGAGCCGGAATAAGCGGTGATCTCGGCGGTAGTTACTTCGTCTTTTGTCACAAGAACATAGCTGTATTCGCCGCTTTCATATGTAGTTTCAGCCGAAGCCGACAAAGGCGCGATGATCAAAGCGCCCATTATAAGCGTCAGACTCAGCAAAACGGATATTATCTTTTTACACATCAAATTATCTCCTTTTATTAAGGGATGTGTTACGCCGAGCGCTCTCCGACCGGGTATTCAACGTAATATTCCGCCAAAAATCTTTGAACAAGCGTTGCGTCGGCGATTTCGACCTTGCCGTTGCCGTCAACGTCCGCGACAGCCTCATTGAATTCAAATGGAATCGGGATATCTGCTAAATAACATTGGATGAACGTAACATCAAGGATCCTCACCTCTCCGTCGCCGTCAACATCGCCTAAGATGGCGGGCAGGCTTTCTACAACGCGGAACTGCGCCCATGCTTCGCCCGAGAGCACACCGTTTCGTGTGGGAGTCGCCACAACGTTATAGGTACCGATGTCCTTGAGTTCCTCTTTCGCGATCTCGACCTCAACAGGCTCGCCGTCCACACCGTCTACGACCTGATAATAGGTCAGGGTGTAGTCCTCGCCCTCGGCGTATTTGACGCCCATCTCGCTCGTCAGGGTAACGGCGGGCGGAGCGATCGGCTCGCCGGTATAGGGAACATACTGATCGGAAAGGTTCATGCTGACGATACCGCCGTCGGCGTTGACCATTGTGCCGAGCGGATGAAGATTAGTCACCTTCTTGCCGTGCTCATCGCTGACGATGTTGAATACCATAGTGACCGCCGCTGTTT
>CAZVSQ010000025.1:10925-14750 GCA_964629925.1 uncultured Ruminococcus sp. | reverse complement strand
GGCGAAGCAAAAAGCTTGCCGAACGAATACAAAACACAGCGCGGTCACTGAGCGCGGACAATACAAAATAAAGAGGTTTTTATGGCATTTGAAGGACTTGCTGACAAGCTAAGCAACGCATTTAAAAAACTTAAAAACAAGGGCAAGCTTACCGAAAGCGACGTTAGAGAAGCCATGCGCGAGGTTCGCCTCGCACTTCTCGAAGCGGACGTAAACTACAAGGTTGCCAAGGATTTTACCAACACCGTGACCGAACGCGCGGTGGGTCAGGACGTTATGGAGAGCCTTACCCCGGCGCAGATGGTTGTAAAAATAGTTGACGAGGAGCTTACCGCCTTGATGGGCGGCGAAAACGCGCGAATCGAATTTGCCTCAAAGCCGCCTACAGTCATCATGATGTGCGGCTTGCAGGGCTCGGGTAAAACCACCCACACCGCAAAGCTCGGAAAGCTGCTCAAATCTCAGGGCAGAAATCCTCTGCTTGTTGCCTGCGACATCTATCGTCCGGCAGCTATCGACCAACTAAAGGTAGTCGGCGGAAAAGCAGGCGTTCCGGTTTTTGAAATGGGCAAGGAAAGCCCGGTCAAAATCGCCAAGGCTGCGATCCGCCGCGCAAAGGACTACGGCAACGACGTTGTTATTCTCGATACTGCGGGTCGTCTGCACATTGACGAGACCCTTATGGACGAGCTAAAGGATATCAAAGCCGAGGTCGAGCCAAACGAGATCCTGCTTGTTATCGACTCGATGACAGGTCAGGACGCGGTCAACGTTGCAAAGAGCTTTAACGAAAAGCTTGAAATCACAGGCGTTATCCTTACAAAACTCGACGGCGACACCAGAGGCGGCGCGGCTCTTTCGGTCAAGGCTGTTACCGGCAAGCCGATCAAATTTGCCGGCACAGGCGAAAAGCTTGAGGACATAGAGGTATTCCACCCCGACAGAATGGCAAGCAGGATCCTGGGAATGGGCGACGTGCTCACGCTTATTGAGGACGCCCAGAACAAGATGGATCAGCAAAAAGCCGAGCAGATGGCTCAGAAGATGATGCACAACAAGTTCGACTTTGACGATCTTCTGGAGCAGTTCAACCAGGTCAAAAAAATGGGACCGCTCAAGGGTATCCTCTCAAAGCTTCCGGGAATCGGAAAGCAGCTTGACGATATCGACATTGACGACCGCCAAATCGACTGGCTGCAGGCAATCATTCTTTCGATGACCCCGGAGGAAAGAAGCAATCCCTCGCTGATTAACCCCTCGCGCAAGCGCAGGATCGCGGCAGGCTCGGGCAGAACCGTTGAAGAGGTAAACCGCCTTATCAAGCAGCTTGAGCAAATGCAGAAGATGCTAAAGCAGATGAATTCAAAGGGCAAGGCAACAAAGAAAAAGAAGAGAAAAATGATGCTCCCCGGACTCGGCGGAATGCCGATGGGAGGAATGGGCGGACCCGGCGGACCGGGAATGCCGCCGCAGAACTAAATCGTTTAACCAATAAAGGTAAACATAAATTTTATAATTATTATCAGAGGTGTAAATTATGGCAGTAAAAATCAGACTTAGAAGAATGGGTTCAAAGAAGGCTCCTTACTACAGAGTTGTTGTAGCGGATTCAAGATATCCAAGAAACGGACGCTTTATTGAGGAGATCGGAACATATGATATCCTCAAAAAGCCCTCAGAGTTCAAGGTTGACAGCGAGGCTGTTAAGAAATGGATCGCAAACGGCGCGCAGCCCACAGACACAGTCAAGGCTCTTCTCAAGAAGAACGGCGTAATCGACTGATTCGCGCGGAAAGGATTTTATAATGCAGGAACTACTCGCAATCATTGCCAAGGGTCTTGTTGACGACCCCAGCGCAGTAAGCGTTGAAGCCGACGCTCCGGCAGAGGACGGTACGATCGTATACCACATCCACGTTGCCGAGAACGACATGGGCAGGATCATCGGAAAGCAGGGCAGGATCGCCAAGGCTATCCGCACGATCGCCCGCAGCGCGGCTATCCGCAAGGAAGAAAAAATAATGGTCGAGATCGACTGATAAAAAAACGTCTTGTCCGCGCGGCAAGACGTTTTTATTTGGTTTACATGAAATAAAACAATATCATCTAACAAAACGCAGAAGCAAGATGAAATGCTTCTGCGTTCAAATTTTATTTACTTTAAAGAATTATTTCAATGCAGCTATTGCGGCTTCTATCAGGGAGATCTGCTCTCTTTCCTTTTCTGCCTGACCCTTGACCTTTTCGATCACCGCTGCCGGAGCTTTTGCTACAAAGCCCTGGTTATTGAGCTTGCCTTCGCTTTGTGCAAGGCGTTTTTTGACCTGCTCAAGCTCCTTGTTGAGCCTTTTGAGCTCGGCTTCCTTGTCAACAAGCTCCTCCATGGGAATATAAATCTTGGCGTCGGCGGTTACGATCGTTACCGCGCCGTCAAGCTCAAAGCTGTCGGCAACCTCAACGCCGCTCGCCGATGCGAGCTTTTCGATAAACGCCGCGCCGTCGGTAAAGGTCTGCGGGAATTTTGTTGCGATATAAACCTTTGCCTTTCTTGACGGAGGAACATTCATCTCGTTTCTTCTGTTGCGGATCGCGCGGATCGCTTCCATAACGCGCTTCATTTCCTGAGCCGCCTCGGGGAAGTTGAGAGCCTCGTCGTAGCTTGGATAAGCCGAAAGCATAACGGTCTCACCCTCGTGCGGTATCGTCTGCCAGATCTCTTCGGTTATGAACGGCATGAAGGGATGAAGCAGTCTGAGGATTTGGTCAAGCACATACAAAAGCACCTGACGAGCGTTTTGAGCGTCCTCGCCCTCGCTTGAAAGCCTTGCCTTGACCAGTTCGATATACCAGTCGCAGTAGCAGTCCCAAATAAACTCGTATACCTTTTGAACAGCGATTCCCAGTTCAAACTTTTCGAGGTTTTCGTTTACCTCCTTGGCAACCGAGTTGAGGGTGGATACGATCCACTTATCCTCGGTGGTGAGGGTGGACGGAAGCTCGTTTTTAACGTCAAAGTCGTCGATATTCATATGAACGTAGCGTGATGCGTTCCAGAGCTTGTTTGCAAAGTTTGAGCAAGCCTCGATCCGCTTTTCGGAATAACGGATATCATTTCCCGGTGAGTTTCCGGTAACAAGCAGGAAGCGCAGAGCATCCGCGCCGTATTTGTCGATCACCTCGATCGGGTCAACGCCGTTGCCCAGAGATTTTGACATCTTTCTGCCCTGCTCGTCGCGCACGATACCGTGCATGAACACAGTCTTAAAGGGTGCTTCTCCGGTGTGCTCAAGCGCGGAGAATATCATTCTTGCGACCCAGAAGAAGATAATATCGTAGCCGGTCACAAGGGTGTCGGTGGGATAGAAATACTCCAAATCGGGAGTTTTGTTAGGCCAGCCAAGGGTCGAGAAGGGCCAGAGCGCGGAGCTGAACCAGGTGTCAAGGGTGTCCTCATCCTGATTCATGTGAGTGCAGCCGCATTTCGGGCATTTTTCGGGAGCGGACTTGGCAACAACGACCTCGCCGCACTCGTCGCAGTAATAAGCAGGGATCCTGTGGCCCCACCAAAGCTGACGCGAAATGCACCAGTCCTTGATATTTTCCATCCAGTGGAAATAAACCTTTTCAAATCTGTCGGGAATAAACTTGGTTTCTCCGTCCTTGACCGCCTTGACCGCAGGTCCGGCAAGGGGCTTCATCTTTACGAACCACTGCTTCGAAACCATAGGCTCGATCGTTGTGTGGCAGCGATAGCAGGTTCCTACGTCGTGGGTGTGCGCCTTGACCTCTTTTAGCGCGCCGATAGCCTTGAGATCCTCCAAAATA
>CAZVSQ010000025.1:5201-10915 GCA_964629925.1 uncultured Ruminococcus sp. | reverse complement strand
GCCTCTCTTGCCTCGGCGGTCGTCATTCCGGCGTATTTTCCGCAGTCAAGAACCTCGGGCTCGTTTTCGGCAAGCATACCCTTTGCCTTGAGCTCCTCATACTCCGCAACGTCCTTTGCGCCCGTCATATGGCCGTCGTATGTAAAGCAGCGAACCATGGGCAGACTGCAACGCTGGCCGACCTCAAAGTCGTTGGGGTCGTGTGCCGGGGTGATTTTTACAACGCCGGTGCCCTTTTCCATATCGGCGTGCTCGTCGCATACGATCGGGATCTCCTTATTGAGCAGCGGAAGGATAACATGGCAGCCGTGCAGGTGCTTGTATCTTTCGTCGTCCTTGTTGATGGCTACGGCGGTATCGCCGAGCATTGTTTCGGGACGGGTGGTGGCGATCTCAAGCATTTCGCCCGTTTCCTTTACCTGATAGAGGATGTGCCAGAAGTGACCTTGCTGTTCCTCGTATTCGACCTCGGCGTCGGAAATAGAAGTATTGCAGTGCGGACACCAGTTTACCATGCGGTTGCCGCGGTAGATCTTGCCTTCATCGTAGAGCTTTACAAAAACTTCCTTAACGGCGTTTGAGCAGCCCTCGTCCATAGTAAAGCGCTCGCGGCTCCAGTCGCAGCTTACTCCCAGCTTTCTGAGCTGACGGGTAATGCGTCCGCCGTACTCGCGCTTCCAGTCCCACGCACGTTCAAGGAATTTTTCTCTGCCGATGTCGTCTTTGGTGATGCCCTCTTTGCGCATCGCCTCAACGATCTTTGCCTCGGTAGCAATAGAGGCGTGGTCGGTTCCGGGCAGCCAAAGCGCGCTGTAGCCGCTCATTCTTTTCCAGCGGATCAAAATATCCTGTACCGTTTCGTCGAGCGCGTGACCGATATGCAGCTGACCTGTGATGTTGGGCGGCGGCATTACGATAGTGTAAGGTTTTTTGTCGGGATCGACTTCGGCATGAAAGTAGTTGCCCTTTATCCAGAAGTCGTAAATACTGTCCTCAAACGAGGAAGGGTTATAGGTTTTTTCAAGTTCCTGTGCCATAATTACACCCCTTGTTTTCTATATTCATATACAATTTCATATTATCGCATTTTTGGCACTGTTTGTCAAGCAAAATGCATAAGAAAAGGAGCGGCGTTTGTGCCGCTCCGTTAAAGAGTATGATATTAAACTTCTGTTTTTTTGCTCAGTGCCGCGCCTGCCGAAACAAAGGCGATGGCGTAAGCGATCGATACAACAAGGCAGGTTATTATTTTTGCTGTGCTTACATCGATGCTGGAAAGCGGAGTGAAGCAGGTCGTTACCCAGTAATTAGCGAGCTTTATGTCGTCGGACTTGATCAGTGCTTCGCCGAGCTGAAGCACCAGCGACATAACGATAGGCGCTATGATCGCGATGGTGATCGAAAGACCCGAGCGCTTGAAAAGGAAGCTCAGCATAAAGATGAACGCCGCGTTTGCGAGAACCGCGATGTACTGGCCGCCGAGGATCACCAGAGTTTTTAAGAACCTGAACTTTACGTCGCCTGTTCCGAAAAAGATGAAGCCGATTACATAACCGCTCAAAACCGTAATGATAAACGCTATAGTAGTTGCGGCAAACATTGTCCAAAGCTTTGAGAAATAGAACTGAGTGTGGCTGTAGCCTCTTGCGAAAATGTTTTTTACGGTGCGCTGCTCATAATCATTGCATACCGCAAGGGCTATTACGATGCCCATGATAGTGATAAAGCTGCTGCCTTCAATTGCCGAAAGCCCAAAGTCGAAAGCGGTAATGTTTTTGTACGTTTGAAGCTGTGCAGCGGTGCTTGCGGTGCTGCCCATTGAGATCATTATCTTTATCATAACGGCAGTCAGCAGATTCATTCCGATGATAACGCCCATAAAGATGTAAAAGGTCTTTTGCATTCTCAGCTTTCTGAAATTAAATTTTAATAAATTGCTCATTCTCACCCCAGCCTTTCAATAAAGAAGTCCTCAAGATTTATACTCTCGTTTCTCATTTCATATACGCGGGCACCCGCGTTCACAAGCGCAAGGACTACCTCCGAGGTATCCTCGATCTCGGTCGTGATGTGGACCTCGTTGCCTTCGGTGTCGATTTTGAGAGTGGGGTTCCACGCCTTAAGTACCTGAGCCGCCTTCTGACTGTCGTCAACGGTGATTTTCAGGAACGCGCGGCTCCTTGCATCAAGCTCCTCTTTGGTGATCTCGTCGGTCAGAACGCCGTCAGACATAATGCCGAACTTTGTGGCTATTCTGCCCAGCTCGTCAAGAAGATGGCTTGAAATAAGGAAGGTAACGCCCTTTTTGTTGAGCTCGAGAATGATGTCGCGGATCTCCTTGATGCCCGCGGGGTCAAGACCGTTGATAGGCTCGTCGAGGATCATAATGTCGGGGTTGCCCAGCAGAGCTATCGCAAGCCCGAGGCGCTGACGCATACCGAGCGAAAACCTGCCTGCCTTCTTGTTGCCGACGTTGCCCAAGCCTACAAGCTCAAGCAGCTTTTGCAGGTCCTCGTCGGGAGTAGGAACGAGGATAGCGAAGCGCCTGAGGTTTTCAAGCGCGGTTTCGTTTTTGTAAAGCGCGGGTTCCTCAATTAGCGAACCGATTGTGCGGCGCGCTTTGTTGAGGTCGCTGCCTCCGTAAAGCTTCATTTCGCCCGAATTCGGGCTGGAAAGTCCGAGCAGCAATTTCATCAGCGTTGTTTTGCCGGCGCCGTTTTTGCCTATCAGACCGTAGATTTCTCCTTTGCCGACATGGAGAGAGACCTTGTCAACTGCGGCTTTATTGCCGAAGTTTTTGGTCAGGCTGTCGGTTTGAATGATATAATCCATATACACACTCCTTTTTGTTTTGTCCTCATAATAGTACTGCATATTTTGCCGAAAGTCAATTGATTTAAGGGATAAATATAAGTTTTCATGAATTTTTCATTAAAAATACATTTGCTTGGCACTTGTTTTTTTTACAATTGTCTGATAAGATAAGGTTTGTTACAAATTAAATAGATAATCGGTGATAAAATGGAAAAAACGGAGAGTATATACGGCGCGCACAAGCCCGTGATCGAACAAAAATTAAAGGATATTCTTGCGCATGTGGAGGAGATCCGCAAAACAATGGAAGCCACGCTGGGAATGGATCCGGTCGAGCACTGCCTCGGGCGCGTTAAAAGCGAGGAGAGCATGCGCGAAAAGTGCAGGCGCAACAGCCTGCCCGAGACGACCGAAAGCGCGCTCGGAAAGCTTTATGACGCTATCGGTGTGCGGATTGTCTGCGCCTTTGTAGACGACGTTTATACTATCCGCGACTTTATTGTAAATTCGGGCAGATACGAGGTGCTTAAGGAAAAGGATTATATCCGCCGCTGTAAGCCCAACGGCTACAGAAGCTATCATATGATTTTGCGCGTCGACGGAAAATACCACGCCGAGATCCAGCTTCGCACTATATCGATGGATACATGGGCGGCGCTGGAGCACCATCTTAAATATAAAAAGGACATAGGCGGCAGACAGGCGCTTATCGTAAACGAGCTTAAGCGCTGCGCCGACGAGCTTGCCTCAACGGATTTGTCGATGCAGACTATCCGCGACATGATTCTTGAAGAAAATCAGGAGAAATAAAATGAAAGTATTGCTTGCAGAGGATACCAAAGATTTAAATAAAGTGCTTTGCGCGGTCTTGGAGCACGGAGGTTTTACCGTTGATCCGGTATTTGACGGCGTTGAGGTGCTTGAGCATATCGAGCACGACAGCTACGACTGCATAGTGCTCGATATAATGATGCCGCGAAAGGACGGTATTGAGGCGCTCAAGGAGATCCGCGAAAGGAATATCTTGACTCCGGTGCTTATGCTCACCGCCAAGTCCGAGATCGACGACAGGGTAGCAGGGCTTGACGCCGGAGCCGACGATTACCTTACAAAGCCGTTTGCCATGAAGGAGCTTATGGCGCGCGTCCGCGCTCTTACCCGACGCAAAACCGAGTACAGCGGAATAGACCTCAGCTTTAAAGACATCAGGCTGCACGCGGGCACCTTTGAGCTTGCCTGCGAGAACAGCGTCAGGCTGTCGGTAAAGGAGTTTGAGCTTATGCAGCTTTTTATGCTCAATCAAAATCACTTTGTGACCCCGGATTATATTTTAAATCAGGTTTGGAGCCGCGAGCCCGACGCTCAGACGGATACTGTGCGGCTTTATGTTTCATATCTAAACCGCAAGCTTAAGGCTATAGCATCTGATTCCCAAATAGGAGGAGATTCAGTCAGCGGTTTTCAGCTTGAATAGCAAGGAGGTGTTCGCGTGAACCAAAAGGCGATAAAAAAGCTCAGGCGCAAGTTTATTACTACGGCAATGGCTTCGTTTTTAGGCGTAATGCTGCTTATGAGCGCCACTATCTATTTTATCAATGTCCATACCACCATGCGGCAGATTTCAAAAACGCTCGATTATATCGCCGACAACGGCGGACTTGTAGCTCCCGAGGAAGCTCAGATGTTCAACAACGCGGCGCCTGCCGACTTTACCCATGAGAAGAAAAGCTTTTTCGAGGAATTGTTTGAGGATCTGTTCAATACCGGGATAGACTCCGAGGAGTTTTTGCATTCCGTGCGCTATTTTGCCGTAATTTATGATACCGATAATCAGCCTGTGCTCACTTTAACAAATCATATAGCCAAAATAAGCGATGAGCAGGCTGGAAAATTGGCGGCACGAATCCTTGAAGACGGCGATGAAACGGGCAGTTTTGAGGGCTTTAAGTATAAGGTGCAGCATAACGATACAAATACCGTCGTAGTCTGTATGGACGTTACCAGCCAGATGGCAAATGTGCGTCGCGTAGGAAACATAGCCCTGTTTATTGTACTTGCCGGCACGCTGCTTTCGTATGTATTTATCCGCCTTATTTCGGGACATATGATAAAACCCGAGATAAAAGCCGCCGAACAGCAGAAGCAGTTTATCACAAACGCCGGGCATGAGCTTAAAACGCCTCTTTCGGTGATAAGGGCGAACACCGAGCTTGAGATGATGATGCACGGCGAGGACGAGTGGAACAATTCTACCATGAATCAGGTCGACCGCATGACCGGGCTTATTAATGATCTGGTGCTTATAGCGCGCTCCGAGGAAAAAGAGGACGTCAAGGAGCTTGGCGATATCGACGTTTCAAAAGCCGTCACCGACGTTGCCGACACCTTTTCGTCCGTTGCGGAAAAGAACGGTATCGCTCTTAAAAGGGATATTCCCGACGGAGTTGTTATGCGCGCAATGGAGGAGCACATAAGACAGCTTGCGTCTTTGCTTGCAGACAACGCCATCAAGTACTGCGACGAGGGCGGAGCGGTTTCGATCCAGCTTTCGCAAAAAGGCAAAGGAGTAAAAATCTGCGTTTCAAATAACTACGCCCGGGGCGAGCATGAGGACTACAGCAGGTTCTTTGAGCGCTTTTTCCGTCAGGATAAGAGCCATAATATCGACAAGGGCGGCTACGGAATAGGTCTGTCTATTGCTGACGGCATTGTGCGCAAATACCGCGGCAAAATCGACGTCAGCTGGAAGGACGGCGTGATTTCGTTTAACTGCCTGCTAAAATAAATAATTCGGCGCTGTCCATAGTTTTTATGGGCAGCGCCGTTGTGCTTATCTATTTTGTTTTTTATAAGCGTTATAAAGCTTGCTCATTTGGCGGTAGGTTTAGCGGTACTCGTCG
>CAZVSQ010000025.1:0-5191 GCA_964629925.1 uncultured Ruminococcus sp. | reverse complement strand
GAATAGGTCTGTCTATTGCTGACAGCATAGTGCGCCAATACCGCGGCAAAATCGACGTCAGCTGGAATGACGGAATAATTACATTTAGCTGCATTCTTAAATAATTATTCGGCGCTGTCCATAGTTTTATGGGCAGCGCCGCTGTGCGTTTATTTTGTCTTTTTATATTCTTTATAAAGCTTGCTCATTTGTCGGTAGGTGTAGCGGTACTCGTCGACCTGATTGTCAAAATAAAAGGTGACGAATTTGCGGTTGCCTCTGACTCTTCCGAACAGCTTTTTGTGGATCGACGGGTTATAAAACATCTTCTGCATCTTTTTTCCGTCGCGGATTATCTGCTGCAGGGGCTTTACGCTCTTTAGATAAGCTTCCTTCGGTTTTCCGCTTTTGACAGCCTCAGCCGCAAGGATCCCCGTTTTCATCGACATATACAGTCCCTCGCCGGAAATCGGGTCGGCAAATCCGCCGGCGTCTCCCGTGAGCAGAACATTTTTCGGTAGCTTGTTCTGGGGAACGACATAGCCGTAGGGGAGAAACGCGCCGATATTCTTAGCGCCGCAGTCCTTCGCTCCCAAATCCGAGAGCACCTCGGACAGAACCTTTATATAGTCGTCGTTTTTATTATACTGATTGGCCGCGCCTACGCAGACCGTGTCGCCGTGAGGGAACACCCAGACATAGCCGTTATCAAGGTAGTCAAAGTAAAGGTCGACGCTCTTGGTGCTTATAACCGACGAGGGCACATAAGCCTCAACGCCGAACGCCAGCTTTTCCCTCGGAATATCAATAAGCTTGTGCGCCTGACTGAGCGCGCCGTCGGCAAAAATCAGCGTCTTTGCGCAGAGAACGTCGCTGTTCGACAGGGTTATGCTGCTTTTTTTATAATCAATACTATAATCGCGCTCGCCCTGAAAAAGATGTCCGCCAAGCTGTAAATACCGCTTTACAAGGGCGTTGTCAAAGTCGATTCGGTTTACAAGCCTTACGGGCTTTGTTATGGGAGCGGCGGTCAAAAGCTCGGTTTTGCTGAAAAGCCTTACTTCCGACGAAACGGCGCAGAATATGCCGTCGTCAACTTCATTGTCAAAAAGCTGCTCGATAAGCTTATATGTTTTGCCCGTAACAAGTCCGGCGCAGGTTTTTGAGCGCGGAAAAACCGCCCTGTCTATCACGCAGTTTGTAATTCCGCTCTTTTGCAGAGTTATCCCGCAGGCTGCTCCCGCGGGGCCGGCGCCTATTACTATGGCTTCATATTCATGTTTCACGGTATCACCCCGAAAGCATTATAACATGTTTTCGTCTTTTTCGTAAAGAAATTTTAAAATCTTTTTTTATTTAAGGATTATTTAATAATTACTCAGCTATACTTAAGCCACAACAGACAAAGGAGATGCTTTTATGAATAAAACAGAATTTATCGAGGCGCTGTCCAAAAGCGCGGACGTCACAATTGAACAGGCTGAGCTTGTTGATGAAATTTTAGAGAGCCGCAATGTCCTCAGAAAGAAAAATGAGCCGCTCTTTGTCGCTGAGATCTCAAAGAAGCTCAATGTTGACAATGTGCGCGCAAAGGAGATTTACGACGCGGGCTACGGCCTTATCGGCAGCGGAATAGTTAATAAAGTTAAACACCCGTTTCGCTCGCTTGACTGAGCGTAAAGTTTAAGACAGGAGATCACCATGTTTTTTGACATTTTAAAGCGCGACCTCAAGCGCAAAAAAACAATGAATATCATCATACTGCTCTTTGTCATTCTGGCGGTCATGTTTATCGCGTCAAGCGCCAATAACCTTGTGGCGGTAACGACCTCGCTCGATAATTATTTTGACAAGGCGGGCGTCGGCGATTTCATAGCCGCTGAGCGTTCGGGCGGAACCTACACGGTCAAAGAAGCCGTAAAAAACGTTGAGGGCGTAAAGAAGTTCAAGCAGGAGGAATGCATTTTCCTTTCGGACTACATGTTTAACGGCCGTGAAAAGACTCAGGATGATCAGACCGCGACAATGAGTTTTATAAGCTGCTTGTCAAATCAAATCGAGAATTACTTTGACGGAAACAACAGCGAGATCACCAAAGTCGGCGACGGCGAGGCGTATGTCCGTCAGTCGGTTCTTGACAGCAACGGCGCAAAAATAGGCGATACCGTTACTTTGACCTTAGGGGATGTAAGCCGCAGCCTAACAATAAAGGGAATCCTTAAGGACGCTTTGTTCGGCTCGCGCCTTATGGGCAACGCGCGGTTTTTGGTTTCGGATAACGACTACAAGGCGTTTGAAAAGTTTGACGGTATTGAGCCGTATAAATTTTATATAAGCTTTATCGATACCGATGATACTTCCGCTCTGCAATCGGAGCTGGGAAAATGCGACGCGGTAAGCTTCAGCGGAGACCGCGGGCTTATACGCACAACATATATCATGGAAATGATCGTTGCAGGCATTCTTCTGGTAGTAAGCGCGGCGCTTATTATAATTGCGGTCGTTATCCTGCGCTTTACAATCGGCTTTACTCTCAGCGAGGAGTTCAGGCAGATCGGAATTATGAAGGCTATCGGCATTCCTAACGCAAAGATCCGTTCGCTTTATCTGGTCAAGTATCTGTCAATAGCGATAGTGGGCGCTGCTGTCGGCATCGCGCTGTCGTTCCCGTTCGGAAACATGCTTTTGCAGCAGGTTTCTCAAAGCATTGTTATGGAAAGCTCAAACGGTGTCCTGCTCGGCTTCGGCTGCGCGCTGGCGGTCGTGGCGCTTATCCTGCTGTTCTGCTGGATAAGTACACGCAAAGTCAAAAAGTTTACTCCGGTAGACGCTATCCGCAGCGGAGCAACGGGCGAAAGGTACAAGAAAAAGGGCATTATCCGCCTCGGCAAAAAGCGCGTGAACCCCTTGTTCTTCATGGCTGTAAACGATATTCTCAGCGGCGTAAAGCGGTTCGGCATTATGCTTGTGACCTTCTTTGTGGGCGTTTCAATTCTTTTGGTAGTGCTCAACGTCTCAACGACCATGAAGAGCGGAAAGCTGCTCGACTGGATGAGTATGGCGAGGTGCGACGCCGCGATAGTTGAGAATCATACGATAGAAAAGTACATGGTAGATGACGGCAGAGAAAAGCTCAATGCCCGCATCGACCAAATCGAAGCCGACCTCAAGGCAAAGGGCTGGGACGCTGACTGCTTTGTTGAAACGCTTTCAAGTCTTAACGTTGAAAAGGACGGCGTAATGGTCAAGACCTGCGGAATCGAGGGCATCGGCATTACCCCGGATAAATACACCTACATTGAGGGCACGGCGCCTCAGAACAAAAGCGAAGTCGCGCTGTCATATATAGTAGCCGATAAAATAAACGCTGAAATAGGCGATACAATCAAGGTTATAACTTCAAAAGGAACGACCGAGTGCACGGTTACGGCTATTTATCAAAGCATGATGAATATAGGCGATAATATCCGCCTATACCCCGGGCAGTCAAACAGCTTCAGACACCTTTCGGGACTAAACGACTTCCAGGTGCGCTTTAACGATAACCCGGGCGAATCAGAGATTTCAAGCCGCATTGAAACGCTGCGCGGGATGTATTCCGACGCTAAAATAATGACCTCGGGCGAATACGTCGATTACTGTGTTGGCGGAGTCGGCGGAATAATGGAGAGCGTGGCTGCGCTTCTGCTGCCCATTATTATCCTTATCGACATTCTTGTTGCGGTACTTATGGAAAAGAGCTTCCTTGCAAAAGAGCGCGGCGAAATAGCTATGCTCAAGGCTATCGGCTTTAAAAACCGCTCAATCATCCTTTGGCAAACGCTCAGGATCGGAATCGTCATGGTGCTGGCAACTCTGCTTTCAATAGCGCTGGCAAACCCCATAGGACAGCTTACCACCGGCGGCATATTCCAAATGATGGGCGCTAAAACCGTTGTGTTCAGCACCGACGTATTTAAAACATGTATTCTGTATCCCGCAATAATTCTTGCGGCTACGGTAGTAAGCGTTGCTCTTGCCGCGATGTCGGTACGCAAGGTTAATTCAAACGAAATCAGTTCTATAGAGTAATAAGAAAGAGGATCGCTATGGCTAAAATTATTGAAGTAAAAGACCTTTGCAAAACATATATCACCAACAAAAGACAGAACAACGTGCTGCGCAACGTCAGCTTCTCAATCGACGAGGGCGAAATGGTAGCGGTTATGGGCCCCTCGGGTTCGGGAAAATCCACTCTGCTCTACACGGTTTCGGGTATGGACAGCATGACTGCAGGTGAGGTAATATTCTCAGGAAGAAATATATCCAAGCTTAAGCAAAACGAGCTGGCGGCTTTAAGGCTCGACGAAATGGGCTTTATCTTCCAGCAGATGTACATGCTGAAAAACCTTTCGGTGCTCGACAACATCATACTGCCGGCGCGCCAGTCAAAGGCTAACACCCTCTCGGCAAAGGAAAAGCTCGAGTACGGCAAAGAGCTTATGCGCAAGCTCGGGATCATTGAGATCGCCGACAACGATATCAACGAGGTCTCGGGCGGTCAGCTCCAGAGGGCGTGCATCTGCCGCAGCATGATAAACAAGCCCAAGATGATTTTTGCCGACGAGCCGACCGGCGCGCTCAACCGCCAAAGTTCTGATGAAGTAATGGACGAGCTGTGTAAAATCAACGCGCAGGGCACTACGATTATGCTTGTAACCCATGACGCGAAGGTAGCCGCAAGATGTTCAAGAGTGATGTATATTGTTGACGGCAATATCAAAGGGGTGTATAATAATACCGAAGGCGACGCACGCAAACGCGAGCGCGCTCTCAACAATTGGCTTATCGAACAGGGCTGGTAGTCATTGCCATGACGAGGCAGGACGCGAATCAGAAGTTTGCAATTAACAAACCTTCTGTTCCCGCGAGATTGGGCCCGCCGTTGCGGAAATCTTTATCTCACATCAAGTTTTCCAAAGGCGCGCTTCGTGCCGCGTGGCGGCCGCGAATCAGATGTTTGCAAAAAAGGTGACTGTCATACCCGCGTTATGACGCGCCGTTGCAGAAATATTTTTGATAGCTGATGTTATCCAAAGGCGCGATGGATGAAACGTCAAGTTTCCGCAAGTAAAGTTGCGCCGTTGCAGAACTGTAATATATAATAAAAGCGAGTTAAAAAAATGACCGACATACTTGTAGTTGAAGATAATCTTGAAATGGCGGGGCTGCT